>CAUPZK010000027.1:0-32825 GCA_963515835.1 uncultured Aggregatibacter sp. | reverse complement strand
ATTCTTTTAATGTACTGACATCAAGGTGGCGATAGTGGAAGTAGTCTGCAAGCTCAGGCATGTATTTAAAGAGAAAACGCTTGTCTTGCGCCACACTGTTGCCACAAATTGGCGATACGCCTTTCGGCACATATTTCTTAAGGAAATCTAAGGTTTGTAATTCAGCCGCACGTTCGGTTAATTTGCTGTTTTTAACAAGTTCAACCAGCCCGTTTGCAGTGTGGGTTTTCACGCACCAGTCGCTCATTTTATTGAGTAATTCATCCGATTGATGGATGGCAAGCACCGGCCCTTCGGCAAGAATATTTAAATTTTTATCGGTGACAATTGTTGCGATTTCAATAATGCGTTCTTTTTCCGGATCTAAGCCTGTCATTTCAAGATCAATCCAGATCAGATTTTGTTTATCTAATGCCATTATATAAGGTATCCTATGCAAAAATTTTCCTTATTCTAGCGAAAAACGCGAGAAAAAACGACCGCACTTATATGAGTAAACCCAAATTAACGCAAAATCAAAAACGCCGAATTCAATCCAATAATCATAAGGTATTACATCGCCATCAGAAAAAAGACATTGATTGGCAGGATGAAATGCTGGGCGAGTCGCAGGATGGCTTGGTTGTTACGCGCTATGCCCGTCATGCAGATGTGGAAAATGCGCAAGGTGAGATTTTTCGTTGTAACTTGCGTCGTACATTAGCGAGCGTTGTCGTCGGGGATCGCGTGATTTGGCGGCAAGGCAATGAACAGTTGCAAGGAGTGAGTGGGGTAATTGAAGGGGTTCATCCACGCAAAAATGAAATTTCCCGTCCGGATTATTATGATGGCATTAAAGTCATCGCGGCCAATATTGATCGTATTATCATTATTTCTTCCGTACTGCCGAGTTTGTCGTTGAATATTATTGATCGTTATTTGGTGGTATGCGAAGACGCCCACATTGAACCGATTATTGTGTTGAATAAAGCCGATATGCTGACGGAAGAACAATGGCAAGAGGTGGATTCACAGCTGAAAATTTATCGTGATATCGGCTATCAAACGCTGATGGTTTCCGCGCAGAATAAAAAAAATCTGGAAAAACTGACCGCACTTTTAGCGGATGGCGTGTCTATTTTTGTGGGGCAATCCGGTGTGGGAAAATCCAGTTTGATTAATGCCGTTTTGCCGAATGTGGATGCATTAGTTGGGGAAATTAGTTCAACCTCAGGCCTTGGACAACACACCACAACCTCTTCTCGTTTATATCATTTACCGCAGGGAGGCAGTTTAATTGATTCACCGGGCATCCGTGAATTTGGTTTGTGGCATTTGGAAGATGAGCAGATTACCAAAGGTTATCGAGAATTCCAAACCGTGCTGGGGACTTGTAAGTTTCGTGATTGTAAGCATTTAAACGATCCCGGCTGTGCCTTACGTCAGGCGGTAGAAGAAGGCAAAATCAGTGCTGTTCGTTATGAAAATTATCATCGCTTACTCAGCAGTAAAAAAGAAATGAAATCGCAGCGCCATTTTTCTGCGGAATAAAAGTGGTTTACTATTTTTTAGGTATGAAATGTTAATTATTGGTTAATGAATTAGCTGATTTTCTGTTTTTTTTGTGATCTAATTCAAATTTTATACCAAATCGCCTTGCGAATTCATTGTGTTCATCTGATACTGCACTATATTTATTTTAATTATTTAAATAAATATTTAATGAATCTTATCTACTTTTTCCAGAGGAAAATTATATGTACTCAAAAGATGTTGAAATTACAGCACCTAACGGCTTGCATACTCGCCCAGCGGCACAATTTGTAAAAGAAGCAAAAGCATTTGCCGCAGATATTACTGTTACTTCTGCAGGAAAAAGTGCGAGTGCAAAAAGTTTATTTAAATTGCAAACATTAGCCTTAACTCAAGGTACCGTTATTACGATTTCTGCTGAAGGTGAAGACGCAGAAAAAGCAGTTGAGCATCTTGTTGCATTAATTCCTACATTAGAATAATGCTGTCGCCATAATTTGCGTTCTTATGTTTTTCAATAAAAGCATGGAGAGCTGTGAATTATGGCTTTGTTTTATTTATTCGGTGATTGATTTTTGTTCAATTTACATCAATGAATTTAGATAATAGAGAAGGTCATTATGATTTCAGGAATTCCTGCCTCTCCCGGCATTGTTTTTGGTAAAGCGCTCGTCCTTAAAGAAGAAAAAATTGTACTGGATACGCAAAAAATTAAAGATAGCCAAATTGATGCTGAAATCGCGCGTTTCTATGAGGGACGCAGTGCGGCGGTTGAACAATTAAATTCAATTAAAGATCGTGCTTATGCTTCTTTAGGCGAAGAAAAAGCTGCCATTTTCGAAGGGCATTTAATGATTTTGGAAGATGAAGAGCTGGAAGAGGAAATTATTGATTATCTTCGTTCAAATCATGTGAATGCGGCGGTAGCGGCCAATGTGGTGATTGATCAGCAAGTCGCCATGTTGTCTGAAATTGATGACGAATATTTGAAAGAACGTGCCGGTGATATTCGTGATATTGGTAATCGGTTGATTAAAAATATTTTAGGCATGCACATCGTTGATTTAGGTGAAATCAATGAAGAGGCGATTTTAGTTGCCTATGATTTAACGCCTTCTGAAACGGCACAGCTAAATTTAGACAAAGTATTAGGTTTTGTGACGGATATCGGTGGTCGAACATCACATACCTCCATTATGGCGCGTTCTCTTGAGCTGCCGGCAATTGTTGGGACGAATAATGTTACCGAGCTGGTGAACACCGGAGATTTCTTAATTCTTGATGCATTAAATAATGTGGTTTATGTTAACCCCTCTCAAGAAGACATTCAGCGTTTAAAAGCATTGCAAGCAAAATTAACAGATGAGAAAGCTGAGTTGGCGAAATTAAAAGATTTACCTGCATTGACACTAGATGGACACCGCGTGGATGTGGTTGCGAATATCGGTACTATTCGCGATATTGAAGGTGCGGAGCGCAACGGCGCAGAAGGTGTAGGGTTATACCGCACGGAATTCTTGTTTATGGATCGCGATCAACTGCCGACAGAAGAAGAGCAATTTATCGCTTACAAAGACGTCGTGGAAGCCATGAATGGCAATTTGGTAATATTGCGCACCATGGATATTGGCGGTGATAAAGAATTACCGTATTTGAATTTACCGAAAGAAATGAATCCATTCCTCGGTTGGCGTGCTATTCGTATTGCGTTGGATCGTCGCGAAATTTTAAATGCCCAATTAAGAGCGGTGTTACGGGCATCCGCTTACGGTCGATTAGCCGTCATGTTCCCGATGATTATTTCTGTAGAAGAAATTCGAGCACTTAAATCCGTGATTGAAGAATTAAAAGTTGAATTACGCAATGAAGGCAAAGATTTTGATGAAAATATCCAAATCGGTGTGATGGTTGAAACGCCATCTGCTGCTGTGAATGCCAAATTCTTAGCAAAAGAGGTCGATTTCTTCAGTATTGGTACAAATGACTTAACCCAATATACGTTAGCCGTAGACCGTGGCAATGAACTCATTTCTCATTTATATAACCCAATGAGTCCATCTGTGCTGAGTTTAATTAAACAGGTTATTGATGCCTCTCATGCGGAAGGAAAATGGACCGGCATGTGCGGTGAATTAGCCGGTGATGAAAACGCCACGATCTTGCTACTCGGTATGGGGCTAGATGAATTTAGTATGAGTGCAATTTCTGTGCCACGCATTAAGAAATTAATTCGTAACGTCAATTACCAAGATGCAAAATTCTTGGCTGAAAAAGCGTTGCAACAACCAACGGCGGCAGAAATTGAGCGCTTAGTTGCTGATTTTTTGGTAGAAAAAGCATTAAATTAGATACAAATTTGGCTTTTTAAGCTAAAATACGACCAAGTTTTAAACTTCAGGAGATGATAAAAATGGGTTTATTTGACAAACTATTTGGTTCAAAAGAGAAGAAAGCGGTTAATGTGGAAATTTATGCACCGCTTTCCGGTGAAATTGTGAATATTGAAGATGTTCCGGATGTTGTTTTCTCCGAAAAAATTGTTGGCGATGGTATCGCAATTCGCCCAACCGGTAACAAACTGGTTGCGCCGGTAGATGGCGTTGTAGGTAAAATCTTTGAGACCAATCATGCCTTTTCCATGGAATCCAAAGAAGGGGTTGAGTTATTTGTTCACTTTGGTATTGATACCGTTGAATTAAAAGGTGAAGGTTTTACTCGTGTAGCCCAAGAAGGTCAAAGTGTCAAACGTGGTGACACTATTATCGAATTGGATTTAGCATTATTGGAAGCCAAAGCCAAATCTGTGTTAACCCCTGTAGTAATTTCTAACATGGATGAAGTTAGCAATATGGAGAAAAAATCCGGTGAAGTTGTTGCCGGTGATTCCGTTGTATTGGTGTTGAAAAAATAAGTCGATTATTAAAAACAAAAGGCTTACCTGTTAAGAGTAAGCCTTTTTTATAGGTTAGAAACGCATTAAAAAATGACCGCACTTTGCTTGTTCAAAAGTGCGGTCATTTTTTTTCAGCATTTTTTAGTTTGCAATGCCTTTATGACGTAATAACGCATCTAATTGCGGTTCACGGCCACGGAAGTTTTTGAACAAGGTCATCGGTTCTTCAGAGCCGCCTTTAGTGAGAATTTCATCCAAGAAGGATTGACCTGTTTGTGGATTGAAAATCCCTTCCTCTTCAAAACGCGAGTAGGCATCTGCCGATAAAACCTCCGCCCATAAATAGCTGTAATAGCCTGCCGCATAGCCACCGGCAAAAATATGGCTGAAGCTGTGCGGCATTCTTCCCCATTCTGTGCCAGGGATGACGGCAACTTGGCGTTTCACTTCATGCAACATATCCAGCACTTGATTTTGCTTGCTAGGATCAAATGTGTGGTGCAAGCGGAAATCAAACAGCGCAAACTCTAACTGACGCAACACAAACATCGCCGCTTGGAAGTTTTTAGCTTTGAGTAATTGGCTGAGTTTTTCTTTTGGTAGAGGCTCTCCGGTTTGATAATGACCGGAAATGAACTGTAGCGCCTCTTCTTCCCAGCACCAGTTTTCCATAAATTGGCTTGGCAATTCCACGGCATCCCAAGGCACACCATTAATACCGGCAACATCCGCCACATCAATTTTTGTTAACATATGATGCAACCCATGGCCGAATTCATGGAATAGGGTAGTGACCTCATCGTGCGTGAATAAGGCCGGTTGGTCGCCAAGTGGACGGTTGAAGTTACAGGTTAAGTACGCCACCGGTTTTTGTAGGCTGCCGTCAATCTTTTTACGACGACCAATACAATCATCCATCCAAGCACCACCGCGTTTATGTTCACGAGCGTATAGGTCTAGATAGAAACTGCCGCGTACCTCGTCTTTTTCATCAAGCAAATCGAAGAAACGGACATCTTTATGCCAGGTTTCGACACCATGGCGTTCTACCGCGCGAATATTGAAAATGCGTTTAATCAATTCAAATAAACCGCTCAATACGCGATCTTCCGGGAAATACGGACGCAATTCTTCATCGTTGATGGCATATAAATGTTGCTTTTGTTTTTCGCTGTAAAAAGACAGATCCCAAAGTTCAAGTGCGGTCAAATTATAGTGCGTTTTGCAGAAGTCTTTTAATGCTTGTAATTCACGTTCGCCTTGGGCTTTAGAGCGTGTGGCGAGATTTTCTAAGAAATCCAACACTTGTTGCGGATTTTCCGCCATTTTGGTAGCGAGGGACAATTCGGTATAGGTGTTGAAATCCAATAATTTGGCTAATTCCACGCGTAGGCTGAGGATCTCCTGCATAATCGCCGAGTTATCCCATTTACCGGCATTTGGTCCTTGGTCGGACGCGCGGGTCGCAAAGGCTCGATACATTTCTTCGCGTAATTCACGGTTTTCACAATACGTCATGACGGGAATATAGCTTGGGTATTCCAAGGTGAAGCGATAGCCACTGCCCCCTTTGCTTTCTGCAGATTGTTTGGCTGCTTCTAGTGCCGACTCCGGCAAGCCTTTGAGCTGGCTGACATCTTCAACGATCTTTTCCCAGCCCATGGTGGCGTCTAACACGTTATTGCTAAACTGTGAGTTGAGTTCGGACAAGCGGGCAGCAATTTCGCCATAGCGTTTTTGTTTTTCTGCCGGCAAAGAAATACCCGATAATTTGAAATCGCGTAAGCTGTTTTCAATGGCTTTCTTTTGCGCTTGAGTATAACCGGCAAATTCAGGGCTATTTTTTAATTGTAAATAGGCTTCATATAACCCCTGATGTTGACCGACCCACGTGCTGTATTCGGCTAATAATGGCAAGCAAGCTTGATAGGCTTCACGTAATTCCGGGCTATTTTTCACCGAGTTTAAATGCGAAATTGGCGACCATACTTTGCTTAAACGATCACCAGCTTCGGTTAACGGTAGAATGAAATTTTCCCAAGTAAAGTGCGGTTGATTTACCACGCGTTCTACCGTTTCGCGGTTTTCTTGAATAAGTTGTTTGATAGCGGATTCAATGTATTGCGGTTCAATTTTAGAAAATGCCGGAAGTGCGGTTGGCGTCAGTAATGGGTTTGTCATTAAGCTATCCTTAATATAAATAAATGTAGTGAGTAAAATTGGGCTCGATTTTATGATTTCAAGCTTGAAAAATCTACCAATTCAATTATTATTGCGAATAATTTTTATTTTGAGGTGTGCAATGAAATACTTTTACATTGGATTAGGGTTTATTTTTTTAGCGTTAGGTCTTATTGGTATTGTTGTGCCTATTTTTTTGCCGACCACGCCATTTTTGCTTTTAACGTTGTTTTTCTTTACAAAAGGTTCGACACGTTTACATAACTGGTTTGTGGGCACAAAGATTTATCAAGCACATTTAAAAGATTTTCATGAACAACGCGCTTTAACTAAAAAAGCCAAAATCTACATTTTGAGTTTTTCCACTACGATGTTGTTAATGGGGTTTTATTTCACACCAAGCATTGTCGGCAAAAGCATTATCATGAGCGTGTTATTGATTAAATATTGGTTCTTCTTTTTCTGGATTAAAACCCTCGAAGCAGAATAAGCTTCAAACATTCGTGTATAATGAGCGCAACTTATTTCATGAATGTATTTCAATGCGTAATTTCCTCTTTAAAAGTGCGGTGCTTTTTTTAGGTGTTTTTTTTCTCAACGGATGTGATGAACACGCTCAAAAGCTCGCCGAATCCTCTCTAACGGTTGATGCATCTGCAACGCCGGAATTCTCTCAATCCCGTCGCCAATTATTGGTTCGTGGTGTTTATACCGATTTATCTCTCAATCCGCTACAAGCGTCTAACATTGAACAAGTCGCCTTTTTGCGTGATCTTTTTGAAGGATTGGTGATTTACGATGCCAAAGGCAATATTGTGCCGGCAGTGGCGGAAAACTGGCAAACTCAAGACAATAAAACATGGCGATTTAGGTTACGCGAAACCGCTAAATGGTCCAATGGAGAGCCCGTGACGGCTCAACAATTCGTGGCAAGTTGGTGGGCATTGGCAAAATCTAACAGTCCGCTAAAAGATTACCTAGCGTATATGAATCTGCTGAATGCGGAGAAAGTATTAAAGCAAGAACTGCCACCGGAGGAGCTAGGAATTGTGGCGGAAAACGACCGCACTTTACGTCTAACCTTAGATAAACCGACGCCGTATTTGCCACAAATGTTGGCTCATAGCAGCTTGTTGCCGCAATATTTACAACCTCATGAAGGCATTGTAACCAACGGGGCGTATCAAGTCAGCGGTCAGCAAGGTGATCTCATTCATCTGGAACAGAATCCGCACTATTGGGCGAAAGAAAAAGTCTTCTTCAAAAATGTGGACTATCAAAAAATCAACTCAAAACAGGAAGTGAGTGCGTTAGATATTGTGTGGCAACCGCAACAATATGTTGAACAGACACAATATTTCCCGAAACTCTGCACTTATTTCTACGCATTTAATTTCAACATGCCACAATTGGCACAAAGCTCGGTGCGTAAAGCTTTGGCGATGCTGACATCTCCTCGTCGTTTACTGCCTGAAAATCCAAGTCGGTTTTATTTAACGGATAATTTTTTACCGCAGTCTATGCAAACGCTAGAAAGTCACTGGGAACAAACTCCGGTGGAGCAATTATTAAGCCAGGGGCAAATTAGTGAAAAAGCGCCGTTAAAACTGACCTTGAGTTACGAACAATCTGAACTGCAGAATCAGTTAGTGCAAGGGATTATTCGTATGTGGTCGCAGTCAGATATGATCCGAATTATTGGTGAAGGTATGTCAAAAACACAGTTATTGGAAAATATAGCCAAAGGCAATTTCCATATAGCCCGTTCCGGTTGGTGTGCCGACTATAACGAGCCATCCGCATTTTTGAGTTTGTTTTATAGCCATAGTCCGGATAATAAAAGCGGTTATCGTAACGAAGAAGTGGATCGTTTGTTTGAGCAAAGCTTAAAGGTAATTCCATCGGCAGAACGCACCGCACTTTATAGTCGAATTGAGCAGATTTTGCAGGAAGAAAATGTGGTGTTGCCACTATATCAGTCCAGGGTTCCCGTTTACCTTAATCCGACTTTAAATGGTTATGACTCAGCCAATCCAACAGAGGTTATTTACAGTAAGGATTTGTTCCGACGGATTGAGTAAAGTGCGGTTGAAAATAGGAACATTTATTTAAGTGTTAAAAGTATGCATGGATAGCTATTTGAGATAACCGCCCTAGAAAAACAAAAAGCACAAACGCAATGAACGTTTGTGCTTTTTTATGTCATGTGAGGCTGTTATTTTTTCGGCACTTCTTCTTGGCAATACGGGCATTCCATTAAATGTTGTTCGCCATTATGCACGATAAAATGGCCCATTTTTTTGGCTTTGGTATCTAAATAAGCCGTGTTATAGCGGTTTTCGCCAACATTCAGCGGCACGCGTTCTACCACATTAATACCGGATTGTTTCATGGTTTCGATTTTTTCCGGATTATTGGTAAGCAAGCGAATTTGTTTGACGCCTAATAAATCGAAAATATCTGCGCACACGCTAAAATTACGTTCATCAGCTGCAAAACCTAAAGCCAAATTGGCCTCAATGGTATCCATGCCTTTATCTTGCAAAGAATAAGCGCGGATTTTATTAATTAAGCCAATGCCGCGGCCTTCTTCACGGTGATAAATCAATACGCCACGACCTTCTTGTTGAATTTGGCGTAATGCTGCGGCAAGCTGGAAGCCGCAGTCACATTTTAAACTATGCAATGCATCGCCGGTGAGACATTCGGAGTGGATACGTGCTAAGACGGGTTCTTCTGAATGGCTGATGTCGCCCAAGACTAAGGCAACGTGTTCTTTTTTCGTGTCGGGAAATTCAAATCCCACGATTTTAAATAGCCCGAATTCTGTCGGTAAATTGGCTTGGGCAACGAGTTCAATTTTTGCCATAACGTATCCTTATTTTGTCCTTATTCTTTTTCTTTTGTTGGGTTCTGATGATAAAATGACGGCTCAATTTTATCTATGGTTATGAATATGTTAAAAAGGTTGTCATTATATACACTATTGCTTTGTCTTGTCCCTCTTTTTGTCTGGCTGTCCGCTTGGCAGTGGAGCGGCAGTCTCATGTTTGAAGACTACGAGCATCCTTTATATTGGTTGACAGAAAGTGGGAGTGTGCCTTACGCCATTATCACTTGCGGCGTTTTTGCGTTGCTTTTTTTACCATTATTTCCTCAGCGAAAACAATGGATTTTAGCTGTTGCTGTAATGGCTTTTTCAATGGTTGTGACACAAGGACTGAAATCCGGGTTGAAAAACGCGTTTAGTGAGCCTCGGCCTTTCGTGACTTATGTTGCTGACCAAACCGGTACAAGCACCGAAGCTTTTTATGCGCAAGATCGCAAAGCTCGGGCGCAATTTGTTGAGCAATTTTATCAAACGCAAGCCTCTGTGCCAGAATGGATCAAAGGGCATTACGCGAGCGAAGTGGGCTATTCTTTTCCATCCGGGCATACGATTTTTGCCGCCAGCTGGCTTATGTTAACGGTAGGATTCGTACAATTAATCGATAATCGAAAAGGGCGTGCAAAATTATTAATTGCATTTATGAGCTGTTGGGCGGTGTTGATGTTGGTCAGTCGTTTACGTTTCGGCATGCATTATCCGATTGATTTATTTATTTCTGTGTTAATTGCGTGGTTAGTACATTGGGTGATTTTTGCATTTTTAGCGAAAAAACAGTATTTCCAGAAAATGGAATAAGTGACTAAAAGTACGGTAGTTTTTTCAGATATTTGTTGCGTCGTGTAAAAGGAGATGGGTATGTTATATGGGCTTGATATTGGGGGCACCAAAATTGAATTAGCGGTGTTTAATTCTCAGTTAGAGAAACAATATAGCGAGCGGGTGGAAACACCGAAAAGCAGCTATGAAGATTGGTTGAATGTCATTGTCAATTTGGTGAAGAAAGCCGACGTAAAATTTGGTTGTAAAGGTTCAGTGGGGCTAGGTATTCCGGGATTTGTAAACCAAACTACCGGCATTGCTGAAATTACCAATATTCGCGTCGCAGACAATAAACCTATTTTGCGCGATTTATCAGCTCTTTTAGACCGTGAAGTTCGCGCCGAAAATGATGCAAACTGTTTTGCGTTATCGGAAGCTTGGGATGCTGAAAATGCACAATATCCTTCGGTGTTGGGCTTGATTTTAGGTACCGGTTTTGGTGGCGGATTTGTGTTGAATGGTAAAATTCATTCAGGTCAAACGGGTATGGCGGGTGAATTGGGGCATTTGCAACTGAACTACCACGCCTTGAAATTACTCGGCTGGGATAAGGCACCGATTTATGATTGTGGTTGCGGCAACAAAGCGTGTTTGGATACTTATTTGTCCGGTCGTGGTTTTGAAATGCTATACCGTGATTTGAAAGGCGAAGCGTTACCGGCAAAAGAGATCATTCAACGTTTCTATGCGGGCGATAAAAGTGCGGTGGATTTTGTCGGTGTTTTTGTGGAACTTGCTGCGATTTCTATCGGTAACATTATTACGGCTTTCGACCCGCATCTTATTGTGCTCGGCGGGGGATTATCCAATTTCGATTATTTATATGAAGCGTTACCAAAAGCATTACCGCCCCATTTAATGCGTAGTGCTAAAGTGCCGGTGATTAAAAAAGCCAAATACGGTGATTCCGGTGGGGTGCGTGGGGCGGCAGCATTGTTTTTATCCCGCTAATAATGATTAAAAATAAAAAGGCTGAATTTATTTCAGCCTTTCTTTTTTCTTTGAGATTATGGGATTAAAAAATTATCAACGGTTTCGACTTCCAGTCTGCCTTGTTCTACTCGAACGGCTTTGGCAACTTGCTTGATCATTTTATCCCGAGGATTCTTTTCATCCAGTGTATAAATCGGTGTACTGCTCAAGTAAGCGGAAATATTACTGGCAAGTAGAGGGAGAAGGTTTTGCACTTGCCCTATATACTGTTGTGGCGAACCTGACCAACGGAGCACGCGAATATCTTTCAAATATACGGCACCTTTTTGTGCATCATAATAAGGCACGGTGTCAAAGGTAAGATTCAGCTTGGTAGAAAATTGATCGGTTGGGAGTTGAAATAAACCATCAATAATGCCACTTAATTCTAATCGTTTTTCTGCGTTTTGCCCGATTTTTGCGCTGAAATCATGCAAGTCGTAGTTCACACTCGCTAGGCCGGGAATGCCGTAACTGTTTTTATAATGATTATGTTGTTTGAGTAATTGGTTTATTTCGCTTTCGCCGATAGCTAAGGCAAAAGCGGCGGTTGAGCATGTGAATGTCAGTAAACAGGCAAAAATGAAAGTGATGCCTTTTTGTTTTAACCATGCAAACATAGATGTTCTCCAATGTGTAAGGTTTAAAAAAAATCAAAAAACGGGTAAACTAGACCGCACTTTTACTGGTTTTAGGAGTTTTTTATGCGTCAATATATCGTCAAAGCGACACTCGGTGCTTCAATATGTTCTTCAATTCTATTGCTCTCTGCGTGCGGATCTTTATTTCCGTCGAACGACATGCACAAACCGGGCGCGGTGGTTGAGGTCGGTTCAACATCAGCGCCAACGTTTGATGTTAATGCCTTTGTACAAAAAGCGGAAACATTGCCACGCTTTGAATATACGCACAACAATACCCATTATGTCGCGTATCTTAATGGACAACCGGAATTGATTAAAGTTACGCATGACGGTGAGAATAAATTATTTTTTTATAAAGCCGGAAAAGTGTCTGCTGTGCAAGAAAACGGGAAAGTGTACAGCCTAAACGGTGCTAATGAATCGCATAAAACGCTCGTCGCCGAAGGGACTAAATTGTACAAAATGTTGGGAACAAACAGCGCGGATAAAGGCGCTGCCAACGTCAAAACCGGCAATGATGCCAAATTGAATTACCTTTGCATCGCGAAAATTCAGCAGGTTGCACAAACGTCACGGGTATTTCGCAGTTCAGCGAATCACGCTAACAGCGATTCCCGCCTTACCGCTGATGTTCGTTTGAACGGCAATCAATTTTATAAAATGGATTGTCAATTAGCCGGTGATCGTGTGGCTAAATTAAGTTTAATTAAAAAATAGCACAGGCTATTTGCTTAAAAGTGCGGTTAATTTTGACCGCACTTTATGTTTGTGGGGAATGAAAATATGTCGCAATTATCCGCATTGCCTTTTGAGGAATATGTTCAGCAAGTCCTTGCCGAGCATAAAGGTGAACGCGTATATCATTTTACTTATAACGATAAAGATTTTTGGTTGAAGCAACCGGAACAATTACACGGTGTGTGGCATTTTTTGAAGCCGAAACCGAAACAAGCCTTTAAAAACGAAATTCAAAGTTTGCAATATCTTGCGGAACATCATGCGCCGGTACCGCACCTTGAAATGTTTGGTGAGGATTTCTTAGTGTTGGAAGACGGCGGAAACAGTGTCGCCCATTGGATTGGGCTTCGCCTTTCCGAACAACAAAAACGCGCTATTTTATTGGATGCTGCAGTCGCATTGGCTGGCTTACATAGACAAGGATTGGTGCATGGCCGTCCGGCAATTCGTGATATCCTATGGCGTGATGGTCAAGTGTTGTTTATTGATTTTGAAGTGAATGCAACCAAGCGGGCTTTAAGTAAGCAAAAAGCTCGTGATTTGTTGCTGTTTATCTATAATTTATGTCGTGAAGATGAATTATCCGATGAGATCATTTGCGATGTTATGCGGAAATATCGTGAATGTTGCGAGCCACAGGAATGGCTGGATATGCTGGCATCCGTAGAACATTATCGTTGTATTTACTATTTATTACTGCCCTTTAAAGCTATCGCCAAGCGAGATCTTATTGGAATTTATCGGCTATATCAGAATATTGAAAAAGTGAAAAGAGAGGACTAAATGAAAAAAATCATCATGACATTATTTATTGTTTTGAGTCTCAGCGCCTGTTCCGTTGGTGTAGGTGTTGGTGGCGGTTCTAATAGTGTCGGCGTAGGCGTTGGCACTGGCGTTCGATTCTAAAAAAATGCCCGATAATATTTCTTATCGGGCATTTCATTTTTTACTGTTTAACATACGACTTTAATGTCTGTTCCACTTCATAAATCCAATCTAATTCATGTTGCGTGAACCCTGCTTGTAAACGGGCATCAGTATTGATTACCCCTTTAAAAATCACAATTCGATATTTATGCAGCAATTCGGTAAAGCATTTCATAGCCTCTAATCCGCGCTTGGCGGAAAGTGCGTGATACCAATGATTGCCGATATAAACGTGCCCGATCTCATCTGTTAAAATCACATCTAAAATCTTGACGGCAGCCATATCTTTTCGTTGTGCAATCTTTTCTTGCAATATAGGCGTGGCATCCAGCCCTCGCGCTTCCAGTACACGCGGCACTAATGCCATACGTTCCCAAATATCATGCGCGGTTGCCTGCGCCATTTCCCATAAACCGGCATGGGCTTCAAAATCGCTGTATTGATATCCAAGCGTATGCAAATGTGAGTTGACTAAGGAAAAATGGGTACTTTCTTCACGTGCGACACGCAGCCAATCGCGTACGAATGCCATGCCTTCGCCTAATTCTTGTTGCGCATTTCGGCCAAAACGCCAAGCAGCATCTAAGCCTAAATTAATGGCATTAAATTCAATATGGGCAATAGCATGCAACGTTGCGGCATAACCTTCTTCTGTGGCGAAAGAACGTTTCGGTACATCTTTCGGTGCAACGAGCCGTGGCTTATGCGGAATACCGGCAAGATCCATTTCTGGCGTCACTTCCGGAAAATCGGATAATTCCGCCAATTTAATCTGCGGTAATAGCACATCATAAAGATGATTCACTAAGCGGCATTTTTCTAACGGATCCTTGGTTTGCAGTGCCGTGGTAACGGCATGCCAAAAATCTTGAGCGGCATAAAGTGCGGTCATTTTTTTCCTCGTTTTTTATTGTTCTTCCGGAACGTAACGAATTAACCCTTCTTGTTGGGTGGTCGCAATTAATCTGCCATCTGCTGCAAAAAATTGACCACGAGCAAGCCCACGGGCGGCATAGGCGTTGTTACTTTCAATGGCATAGAGCAACCAATCATTCATATCAAACGGGCGATGGAACCAAATAGAATGGTCGATGGTAGCAACTTTCATGCCTTTTTGTAAAAAGCCTTTTTCATGGGGATGAAGTGCTGTCAAAATACAATGAAAATCGGAGAAATAGGCAAGCAGACATTGTTGAATGCGATAGTCTGTCGGTGCTTCGCCATTGGTGCGCACCCAAGAGTATTGTTGTGGTGGCAGTTTATGTCCGCGGAACGGATTATTTAAATATTTGGTGCGAATATCAAAGGGACGCTCTGCTGTAAATTTATCGCGCACGGCTTCCGGAATGGTTTGTGCCATTTGCTGAATGACCGAGCTTTCAGACATGAAGGCATCAGGTGCTTCTACCTTTGGCATCTCGCTTTGGTGTTCAAAGCCTTGTTCCAGTGTTTGGAAAGAGGCAGTAATGTGGCAAATCGGTGATTTATGTTGAATGGCTTTGACCCGCATCGCCGTGAAATTTCTGCCTTCGCGTAAAATTTCGACATCATAAATAATCGGATATTGACTGTCGCCCGGCGAGAGAAAATAGGCGTGGCAAGAATGTAAAAAACGATCTTGAGGGGCGACTTGAATCGCAGCAGAAAGCGCTTGCGCCACGACTTGACCACCGAACACTTGGCGAAACCCGAGATCTTGGCTTGCGCCGCGAAAAAGTAAATCGTCGATTTTTTCCAGTTTTAACAGTTCGATCAGTTGATTAAGTGCGGTCATGATTTTCCTCATTTGTTTAAAGTTCAGGCTGTTCTGATGTGATCCGGAGATAACATTTGCAATTCAATAGGGCTTATTGCATAATGCGAAGCCTTAATCGTGCTATCAAATCTTGCGGTTAATTCAATGGAAACCTTTTCGGTCCCTCGCAATGAAGTCTGGTTTACCAGGTCAGGTTCGGAAGAAAGCAGCCAGAGTCAGAATTTTCGTGTGCCGAGACTAAGCCGGAAAGGTTTCCACCTTTCTAGCCTCTTCCTTTTAAATACGTTGTGTCAGTTGCTTGAAAAAGCTATTTTCTTTATTGACCAATTCGCTGTACGAACCTTGTTCAATTAATCGACTGTTATCGATCACCACAAGTTGATCAAATTGCTCAATGGCGGTTAAACGGTGCGTCACCATAATTAAAGTCTTGCCGACACTGTGAGCCAAAATCGCTTGCAGAATATTGCGTTCGGTTTCGCGATCCAAACCTTCTGTTGGTTCATCTAAGAGTAAAATAGGCGCATCATTTAATAACACACGCGCTAAGCCTAAACGACGTTGTTCACCGCCCGATAACGGACGACCACCGTCTCCCAGCCATAAATCTAATCCCTGTTCTTGATTCACCAATTTTTCCAAGCCCACTTGTTGTAGCACAGCAACCATTTTTTCATCGCTTAATGGCGCATGAGTAGCCAGTTGCAAGTTGTTACGCAACGTATCGCTAAACACATGCACGCGTTGCGTTAAGAAACAAAATTGTTGGCGTAAACTGCTTTCACTATAGGCTTGAATGCGATTACCGGCGAATAAGATTTCCCCTTGGTTGGCATCATAATTGCGTACCAATAATTGAAGTAGCGTCGATTTGCCGCTGCCGGTTTTTCCTAAAATGGCAAGTTTTTCACCGGCCTGAATATGGAAATTTAAGTCCACTAATGCCGGGTTATCACGTTGCGGATAAGTGAAATGAACTTGATTAATTTGCAATAACGGCGCTTGAGTTTGGCTTTCAACTAGTTGCGTACCGGAAAAATCCACCAGGGGTTGCTGTTCAATAATATCGGTTACCCGTTCAGCCGACGCCACCATTTGCCCGATGTGCAAAAATGCGGCGCCGATCGGCATTAAAATTTCAAACGAGGCGAGGGCGGCAAAGGCAAACAAGCCAATTAATGCCGCACGGTATTCATCGCTACCTAAATCCACTTGTGCGGCAAACCACATCACAATACATAACACCAAACCGTTGGCGAACAACAAAAGTGCGGTGGAAAATCCCGATAAATTTGCTTCCCGTTGTTGATAGGCTTGCCATTGATGTTCGGTTAGGCTCAATTTCCCTTTTAGTTTTTCTTCCCCGTTAAATAACAATAATTCTGCTTGTGCTTGAATAAATTCCACAAATTGCGTGCGGTAGAGCGCGCGGGATTGGGTTAATTTTGCGCCGAATTTGTTGCCTAGATGGTAAAAAAAGGTTGGGATCACCAGTAACAAGGTCAGTAACGTGAGGCCAAGGAACAGGGCGAGTGGCACATGAATAAAGCTTAATCCAAGGGTAATTAAGGTAATCACCACAATGGCGCTGATAAACGGCGCAATCAGGCGAAGATAAAGTCCGTCTAAGGTATCCACATCGGCAACCAAACGGTTTAATAAATCACTGTTACGATAGCGATTGAGGACGCCCGGGCTTAACGGAATAATTTTGTTAAACACTTGCACGCGTAATTTGGCTAACACACGGAAGGTGGCATCGTGGGTGACGACTTTTTCAAAATAGCGCGCCACAGTGCGCCCGATGGCTAAACCGCGTACGCTAGCGGACGGATAGAAAAAGTTAAAGAGCGACCCCAAGCCGGCAATGGCGGTCGCCGCCAAGAACCAACCGGAAAGGGTAAGTAACCCGATGCTGGAGGCAAGCCCTAGAATCATTAACAAACCACCGAAAATTAACGGCAGTTTGGCAAATTTAAATAAACGAATAAAAGGCAATAAAGCACGCATTAGTTAATATCCTGTTGTCGTTGTGCCAATAATTCGGCGAAGAAACCTTGATGTTGCAGTTGGTCAAAATGCCCCTGCTGAATTATTTGTCCGTGACGCATCACTAAAATGGTGTCGCATTGTTTCAGATCTTCAATGCGGTGGGTGATCATCACGGTTGTTTGTTGGCGACTGATGTGTTGCAAGGCTTGTAATACCTGATTTTCCGATTGCGCATCAAGGCTGGCAGTCGGTTCATCTAATAACAACAAATTGCCTTTGCGCAGTAGCGCACGCGCAACGGCCAAACGTTGTGCTTGTCCGACAGACACGCCAATGCCACCTTCTTTAATTTCTGCCTCTAAGCCGAGACGGTCGGTAAATTCTTTCGCTTGCGCTAATGCCAACGCCTGATCGATTTCTTGTGCGGAAGCTTGAATGTCACCCAATAATAAATTCTCTTTAATCGTGCCTTGTAGCAATAACGGGTTTTGTCCAACCCACGCAATGTGTTTGCGCCATTGGGCTAAATCGACATTGCGCAATTCTTGCCCGTTGATTTTCAGGCTGCCTTCATAAGGTAAAAAGCCCAAAATGGCATTGATCAGCGAGGTTTTTCCGGCGCCGCTTTGTCCCACAATCGCGATGTGGCTCTGCGCCGGAATATGGAAATTTAGCGCCTCTGTCAGCGGTTTACCTTGTGGCGACAAGACCACCACATTTTCACCTGAAATTTCCACCGCACTTTGGCTTTCAAATGCCGCTTTGCTGTTGCCTTGAGCGATTAAATAATCTTCTTCTAAGAAATCAACGATGGCATCTGCCGCACCAATACCGGCTGCACGGTCATGATAATAAGTGCCGAGGTCGCGTAAGGGTTGGTAAAACTCCGGTGCAAGAATGAGGCAGAAGAAACCGATAAAGAGTGTAATCGGCGTGCCGTAACTGCCGAATTCCACTTGCCCTAAATAACTGAAACCGAAATAAACCGCCATTAATGCAATAGAAATTGAAGTGAAAAACTCGAGGACGGCAGAGGAGAGGAACGCCATTTTTAGCACATCCATGGTGGTTTCACGGAAATCTTCCGTGCTGTTTTCAATATGGCGGGTTTGCTCGGAAGTGCGGTTGAATAAACGTAAGGTTTCCAAACCTCGCAGACGATCGAGGAATTGACCGCTTAACCGCGCAAGGGTATCCATGTTCTTTTGGCTGCTGTCTGCTGCTGCTTTACCGACCAAAATCATGAAGATAGGGATCAGTGGCGCGGTGCCCATTAAAATCAAACCAGCTGCCCAGTTTAACGGGAACACGGCAATCAGAATAATCATTGGCACAATGGCGGAAAGCGCTTGTTGCGGTAAATAGCGGGCGTAGAAATTATGCAAGTTCTCTACTTGTTCCAACATGATGGTTGCCCAGCTTCCGGCAGGTTTATTGTTAATTGTTGCTGGGCCAACTTGATGGATTTTATCCAAAATTTGCTGACGAATCATATTCCGTAATAATTGACCGCACTTGAAGCCGATTTTTTCTCGGAACCACAAAATCAGCGCACGTAGCGCAAAGCCGGCGATTAAGCCGATAAAGTAAGGGACTAAATCGGTAACCGGTTCGCCCAGAATAATGAGCTTATGCAGCAAAGCGGCTAAGAGATAAGTCTGCCCCACTAAAATCACTGAGGAGAACGTGGCGAGCAGAACATTGAGATTCAAATATTTTTTAATCGGCTTTTGCTGGGTGCGAAGCCATTGTTGCAAATATTTTTGACGAGATTTATCCATAAGTTATGTTTTATCAGAAACAGAAAAACGGAAGGTGGGCGTTATTGCCCACCCTGTATTACACAATGTGTTGTCTCAGTGCGATGACCGAGCGGTTATGCTTTTTGCGCATCCAAATAACGCTCGGCATCTAACGCCGCCATGCAGCCGGTGCCGGCAGAGGTAATGGCTTGGCGATAATTGTGATCCATCACATCGCCTGCGGCAAAAACGCCTTCCACGGAAGTGGCGGTTGCATTGCCGTCTAAACCGGATTTCACCACGATATAGCCGTTCTTTAATTCCAGCTGATCTTGGAAAATTTCCGTATTCGGTGCATGGCCAATGGCCACGAAGACGCCGTCTAATGCGACCTCTTCCGTTGCTTCGGATTGCATGTCTTTCAAACGTACGCCGGTCACACCCATGTTGTCGCCCAACACTTCATCTAAAGTGCGGTTGGTATGCAGCACGATTTTGCCTTCTTCCACTTTTTTGTATAAACGGTCGATAAGAATTTTCTCTGCGCGGAAGCTATCACGACGGTGGATCAAATGCACCTCGGAAGCAATGTTGGCTAAATAGAGCGCTTCTTCCACGGCGGTGTTACCGCCACCGATGACGGCAACCGGTTTGTTGCGATAGAAGAAACCGTCACAAGTGGCACAAGCGGAAACGCCGCGACCTTTGAAGTTTTCTTCAGAAGGTAAGCCTAAATAACGGGCAGAAGCACCGGTGGCGATGATTAACGCATCGCAGCTAAAGGTTTGTGCATCGCCGTATAATTTGAATGGGCGAGAAGATAAATCTACACGGTTAATGTGATCGAAGACGATTTCAGTCTCAAATTTTTCGGCGTGTTGCAACATTCTTTGCATTAATTCCGGGCCGGTCGTTTCACCGAAATCTCCCGGCCAGTTTTCAATTTCGCTGGTGGTGGTGAGCTGTCCGCCTTGTTGTAAACCGGTGACGAGTACCGGTTTTAAATTAGCGCGTGCCGCATAAATTGCCGCCGTGTAACCGGCAGGGCCTGAGCCTAAAATGAGTAATTGCGCGTGTTTAATATCTGACATAATCAATCCTTATCAACGTAATATTTGTAGGCGCTATTATAGAAGATTTCCCCTTAGTACAACAACGAATAGAGCAATCGGCGGTATTTATTGGTTACCGGATCATTGTTGCCGATGGCGGCCAAAATAGATAAAAATTCCTGCTTAATTTTGCCGTCCTCTGCGCCTAAATCTTGACGTAAAATGGTAAATAACAAGTCCAACGCCTCTTCGTTGCGATTGGCTTGGTGTAATTGCAACGCCAATTTTAACGCGAGATCATGGGTTGGTTGTTTTGCAAATTCTTCCTGTAATTGTTGAATTTCCGGCGTATCGGCAGCTTTAATCAACAACTCAATTTGCGCTTGTAAACCTTGCCAGCGACTGTCACGATCTTGCAATGGGATCTTGTTTAAAATCTGTTGCGCCAGCTCAGTTTTTTTCATCGCGATATAGGTTTCCGCATAGAGTAGCGCGATGTCGCTGTTTTTCTGATCAGACAACTCCCACGCCTCTTTCAGCAACGGCAATGCCTGCTCATAATTTTCCACTGCAAGCAAATCCAACGCCTGATTAAATTTGATTTCTTCCTCTTTCGGCAAAATGGCACTCAAACGTTGTTGCAATGTGGTATTGTCCAACGCCCCCTGAAAAGCATCCAACGCTTGTCCGTCTCTAAATAAATAAGTGGTCGGCAAGGCTTGAATACGAAACTGCGCCGCCACCATTTGTTCTTTCTCACAATTCACTTTGGCTAACACAAATTGCCCTTGGTATTGATTGGCATAATTTTCCAAGGTTTTCACAAACGCCACAGAATCCGCATGGCTTGGCGCATAAAACGTGATCACCAAAGGGTGATGTTGTGAAAGCTGTAAAATTTCGTTGATATTTTGCTCGTTAAGGTCACGAATGGAAGGGAAATCCGCCATATTCTTCTCTTGTTTTGAATGAAATGAATGGCGCGCATTATAGCAAAGTGCGGTGGGATTTTTTAGTGTTTTTCCGACGTGGGGCGAGGTATTTCTTGAAGGACGGATATGCTATTGAGTTTATGGGTAACCGGTTTGTCAACCGCTTTATATCATTTAGAGTATAGGGGGAAGGGGGGCTACTATATTTATGTATAAAAATACGTTGAAATCTGACTGCACTTTTGTGTACTTGATGACCTCTTGGTTTTATGCTTAGTAAAGCATATTTCATTGTTTCCTATTTGGAAAATATGTTGTTCATAAAGTGTGGTTTATTGCTTAATCATTTATCCGTACAATCCGCCTCATCAGATATTAAGGAGGCAACGATGAAAAAAATGCCTGTGTTATTTGTCGGACATGGCAGCCCGATGAATGTGTTGGATAAGGAAAATCCTTTCAACCAAAATCTCAGCCTGATTACGCAAAAATTTGCCAAACCGAAAGCCATTTTGATGATTTCGGCGCATTGGTACAGCAGCGGTTTGCAGGTAACTTCAAGTGAACGCCCTGAAATGATTTATGATTTCTACGGTTTTCCTGAAGAACTCAGCCAAGTGCAATATCCGGCGCCCGGTTCGCCTGAGTTGGCGGAGCAAGTGCGGTCATTATTACAGCCGGAAAATGTTGAGCTGAACCCGACGCGTGGCTTTGATCACGGTGCATGGGCGGTGTTGAAGTTTCTCTATCCCAATGCGGATATTCCGGTCGTGCAACTTAGTCTTAACCGTTTGCAACCGGCACTGTGGCATTTCAATTTGGCGAAAAAATTGGCTGCTTTGCGTGAACAGGGCGTGTTGATTATCGGCAGTGGCAACATTGTGCATAATTTGAGAGCCATAAGCTGGGAACATATTAATCAAATTGGTGCGGGTTATGACTGGGCGTATGCGTTCCGTGATCATATTAATCACGCTATGACGACGAAAAATGACGATGATTTGGTGCATTATGAGCAATTTGGCGAAGGTGCGGCGCTTTCTGTTCCCACACCGGATCATTATTTGCCTCTCTTGTATGTGATGGCGTTGCGTGAGCCGGACGAAAAAGTGGCATTTTTCAATGACAATTTGATTGCCGGTTCATTGAGTATGACCTCTGTGTTGGTGGGATAAAATGAACGCAACACTTTATGTTTAAATCTATAAATTGGGGCGGACAAGTGGCGGAAATTCCATTTTCCGTTGCTGCTTTTAAAGCACCGTTCACGCAAGGATCCGCCCAGTAAAATAATAAGAAAGTTTCTTTCTTTAAAGATGACAACAATGACGTTATTTTCTAAAAATTAGTGATTCGTTGTTGAAAATAGATTAATCACCAGCACGCCGGAAATAATCAGGGTAATTCCTAACATAGCGGGCATATCGAGTTTTTGTCCAAAGGCGAAGTAGGCAACCATCGCTGTCAAAATGATTCCCACGCCGGACCAAACGGCATAGACCAAGCCGACAGGCAGGCTGCGGAAGACAATGGAGACTAAATAAAACGATAAGGCGTAAATCAATAACGCACTGATGGTGGGAAGCGGTTTAGTAAACCCATCGCTTAATTTCAGCAAATTGGTGGCGATGACTTCTAAGCCGATCGATCCACCCAGTAAAAGCCAAGGATTCATATTTTCTCTCCGTTTGTAAAATCTTTCTAAAAAATGACCGCACTTTAGAATGCGATTGAACCGTTCATGAAAAAACGACAATTTTGAGCGGAATATAGCAAATTTGCATTACGCCGTCGCAATTCTTTTTAGATAGGGTTTTTAAATTGATTTGATAGATTTTAATTGGTAAAACCTTTCTATATTATGCTTGGCGATATTTACTTCAAGCTAATACTATTTATTAAGGAGTTTTCTATGAGTGCTAAATGCCCCTTTTCTCATCTAACCAGCACGCCTTTAACGATGGGTAACGGCGCGCCTGTTGCCGATAACCAAAACAGTTTAACTGCCGGCCCACGCGGTCCGTTACTTGCGCAGGATTTATGGCTAAATGAAAAATTAGCAGATTTTGTGCGTGAAGTGATTCCGGAGCGTCGTATGCATGCGAAAGGTTCTGGCGCATTCGGGACGTTTACTGTTACGCACGATATTACTAAATACACCCGCGCAAAAATTTTTAGCGAAGTCGGCAAAAAAACGGAAATGTTTGCACGCTTTACGACCGTTGCCGGTGAACGTGGTGCTGCGGATGCGGAACGTGATATTCGTGGTTTTGCTTTAAAATTCTATACCGAAGAAGGGAACTGGGATTTAGTGGGTAACAACACGCCGGTATTTTTCTTGCGTGATCCGCGTAAATTTCCTGATTTAAATAAAGCGGTAAAACGCGATCCGCGCACGAATATGCGTTCTGCCACCAACAACTGGGACTTTTGGACATTATTGCCTGAGGCATTGCACCAAGTCACTGTTGTTATGAGTGATCGCGGGATTCCGGCAAGCTATCGCCATATGCACGGTTTCGGTTCACATACTTACAGTTTCTGGAACGAAGCGGGCGAACGTTTTTGGGTGAAATTCCACTTCCGTACCCAACAAGGCATTAAAAACTTAACCGATGCAGAAGCGGCTGCCGTTATCGCAAATGACCGTGAAAGTCATCAACGGGATCTGTATGAAGCGATTGAACGGGGTGATTTCCCGAAATGGACGATGTGCGTACAAATCATGCCTGAAGCCGATGCGGAAAAAGTGCCTTACCACCCATTCGATTTAACCAAAGTCTGGCCGAAAAAAGACTATCCATTAATTGAAGTAGGGGAGTTTGAACTGAACCGTAATCCGGAAAACTTCTTTGCTGATGTGGAACAATCTGCCTTTGCACCGAGTAACTTAGTGCCGGGAATTGGTGTCAGCCCGGATAAAATGTTACAAGCTCGTTTATTCAACTATGCGGATGCACAACGTTACCGTTTAGGTGTGAACTACCGTCAAATTCCGGTAAATCGTCCACGTTGTCCGGTGCATAGCAACCAACGTGATGGTTTCGGTCGTGTGGACGGTAACTACGGTAGATTGCCGCACTATGAACCGAATAGTTTTAATCAATGGCAACAACAACCGGATTTCGCTGAACCACCACTTCGTATTAATGGCGATGCGGCACACTGGGATTTCCGTCATGATGATGACGATTACTTTAGCCAACCGCGTGCATTATTTAACCTAATGAGCCAGACACAAAAGCAAGCGTTATTCAATAACACGGCAGCCGCAATGGGGGATGCACCTGATTTCATCAAATATCGTCACATTCGCAACTGTCATTGGTGTGATCCGGCGTATGGTGAAGGTGTAGCCAACGCATTAGGCTTAACTGTTGAAGATGCTTTAAAAGCACGTGAAGTAGATCCTGCTTTAGGTCAACCAGGATTGTTGTAATTTCAGGTTTTAATGCATATAGGTTGAGCGACAAAAAAACACCTGAAAAACGGATTGGACTTTATCATAAAAAAATCACCTGAAATCTTAATAGCCGTGATGTGCAATTTTTCGATAGAGCTCAGTCAAAAATTACTTATAAAAAATCCCCTAAATTAAACATTTAGGGGATTTTTATTTTTAATGAGATGTGATTATTTCATGCCTTTCTTAACCAAATCTTCATAACCACCATGGTTGGTGACGTTGGTATAGCCGGCTTTTTTCAGCTCATTCAATGCAGACTCCGCACGGCGTCCACTGCGGCAGTAAAGGTTGACCGGCGCATCTTTATCCGGGCTAACGGATTGGATGCGTTCAAGGATTTGATCGTGTGGAATGTTAATCGCATCTTGTAAATGGCCTGCGTTAAATTCTTCGGCGGAGCGAACGTCAATCCAAACGCCTTTTGTGTTTGCTTGTTGTGCCATCGCTTTTTCTGTTTCTGGCATAGAAGCTGCAGAGGCAGCTAAGGGGGCTGTCATTGCAGCAGCGAAAACGATCGCAGTCATCAATTTTTTCATGATTTAATCTCCTTTTATATGGATGGTTATGTGTTTTAAATCGCCCATTATGTTACTCACAAACACGGCAGTAATAAATGGCAAATTAGCCCCAAAATGAGATGTTTTATGAATCGTTTTGATAGGAAATTTTAGGGGATTTAGGCAGATCTCAAGCGATCAGATGTTGAGTTTTGAAAAACATCTAAAAATCTGACCGCATTTTGAACTATTTTAGAACTATTTCACACTCAATCTCACCGCCACGGTTTCGCCAGCCTGAAGATAGCGATGGATTCGTGCGGTTTCTACGCACACCATGGTTTGATAGCCGTTTTCTGACATGTTACTTGTGGCTTTGTGCCATGGGTTCCATAACACCACATCGCTGGCATTTTGATGTGTCACGAATAGGGTGCGTTGGTTGGTTTGGTCGTGAATTTCCGTTGGCTGCTGTGGGGCGGCATAAATGCAATCCACGTTTTCATTGATGGTGCGTGGTGAAGGCACAGTTTCCTGCGATTGGGTCAGGGAGTTAAAACAGGCTGTTGGCAGGTTGACGATCGTCGTGTTAGCGATGTTGCCAATGTTGAAATAACTGTGTAGCGCCAGTTGCACGTTTTCCATGCCTGTTTCGCCGTAGTGAGTAAAACGGACATCACAATATTCGGTGAACAGCATTTCAATTTTAGCCAAAATGAGGTGGTGTTTTGAAAACAACGAAAAAACTAACCGCACTTTATCGCTGCCAATCTCATAGTCGCTTAATTGCCACAGGCTGGTGCGGGCGAAACCGTGCGCCGGTGTGCCTGCATTATTAAACCATGGATAGCAAATCGGGATGCCGCCACGAATTGCCGTGCCGGCGTTAAACGGTTCGATATCACTTAACCACAATACATCTTGCTTGCTGTGCGCCGGTTGCCAACTGAATAAATGCGCCCCTTGCAAGGCGATTTTGGCGGTGCCGACGGCGTGGTGTAAATGTAAAACAGGAATGTCGTTGTAAGCATATAAGCTCAATTCCGGCGTGATCTGTTGTTGTAATTGAATGTTCATCGTCTTGTCCTTATTGATTCAGAAAGAGGGGAAATCTGCTATACTGTGCCGACTTTTTAACAGGTGAAAAATAATGGCGTATTCAAAACAAATTAGCAAGGCGTTTTCCCCAGACGGTGCATTGAGCGCCCATATCAAGGGCTTTCGTCCCCGCGCAGAACAGCTCGACATGGCGACGGCGGTGGGCAAGGCGATTGAACAGCAAGGGGCGTTAGTGGTGGAAGCTGGCACGGGCACGGGCAAAACCTTTGCGTATTTGGCGCCGGCGTTATTGGCGAAAAAGAAAACCATCATTTCCACCGGTTCCAAAAATTTACAGGATCAGCTATTTAATCGTGACCTGCCTGCCATTCAAAAAGCCCTCGGGTACAGCGGCAAAATTGCTTTGCTCAAAGGGCGTGCCAATTATTTATGTTTAGAACGTTTGGAGCAGGTGATTGCGCAAGGCGTACTGGGTGACAGCAGTGTGCTGCACGATTTATCCAAAGTGCGCAAATGGCGCAACGCCACGAAGACCGGGGATTTGTCCGAATGTATTGAAATTGCCGAAGACAGCCCGATTTTGCCTCAACTCACCAGCACGGCGGAAAGTTGTTTGGGGAGTGATTGCCCCAATTATGCGGATTGTTTTGTGGCATTGGCGCGTAAAAAAGCGTTGAATGCGGATTTGGTGGTGGTTAATCATCACTTATTTTTCGCCGACATGGCAGTGAAAGAAAACGGCTTCGGCGAATTGATCCCGAATGCTGAAGTGATTGTATTTGATGAAGCGCATCAACTGCCTGATATCGCCAGCCAATATTTCGGTCAATCCGTTACGTCCCGTCAACTTTTTGATTTGTGCAAAGACATTCAAATTACCTACCGCACCGAAGTGAAAGACATGAAACAGCTTGGTGTGGCGGCAGAGCAGCTGTTAAAAATCGTGCAGGATTTCCGTTTAATGTTGGGAGAGGGGAATTTGCGCGGCAACTGGCGGCAAATGTTGCAACAAAGTGCGGTCAAAAAAGCCTTTGATTTTTTACTGGAAAAACTGAATTTCACCGCCGAAGTGGTGAAATTAGGCTTGGGGCGTTCACAAACGCTAGACAGCATTTTTGAGCGCATTGCGCAGTTACAAAATTTACTTAAACGCCTGACGGAAACCGAAATCACCGGCTATTGCTATTGGTTTGAATGTATCGGTCGCCAGTTTGGGTTGCATATTACCCCGCTCACCGTAGCGGATAAATTCGGTGAGCAAATGGCAAAACAAAAATGCGCCTGGATTTTTACCTCTGCCACCTTGGAAGTGGGCGGCACCTTTGCCCATTTTTGCCAGCGTTTAGGCATTCAACAGGCTGCGCAGAAAATTCTGCCAAGCCCCTTTAATTATGCGGAGCAATCCTTGCTATGCGTGCCACGTTATCTACCGGCAACCAATCACAGCAGCACGTTCACTCAATTAGGCAAAATGTTACTGCCGATTATCGAAGCCAACCAAGGCCGTTGTTTTGTGCTTTGCACGTCGTACGCCATGATGCGTAGCCTGGCGGATTATTTTCGTGAAAACAGTGAACTGACGATTTTATTGCAGGGCGAAACGGCGAAAACCACGCTGTTGGAACAATTTATTTCGCAATCGCACAGCGTGCTGGTGGCCACCTCCAGTTTTTGGGAAGGCGTGGACGTGCGGGGCGATGCATTGTCTTTGGTGATTATTGATAAATTGCCGTTTACTGCGCCTGATGAGCCATTATTGAAAGCCCGCATTGAAGATTGCCGTTTGCAAGGAGGCGATCCGTTTAATGATATTCAAATTCCCGAAGCGGTGATCACCTTGAAGCAGGGCGTAGGGCGGTTAATTCGTGATGTGACCGATCGCGGTGCTGTGATTATTTGCGATAACCGCTTGGTGATGCGACCTTATGGGGAAACTTTTTTACGCAGTTTGCCGAATTTTAAACGTACGCGGGATTTGCACAAAGTGGTACAATTCTTAACAACGTTAAAGACAGACGATAACAACGAATCAATATAAATATGAAAAATGTCACATTATTAGCTTTAGATACCGCAACAGAGGCTTGTTCTGTTGCTTTGTTACGCGGCGGTGCAAAAACACATTTAGCGCAATTTGCACAGCGTGAACACACCAAACATATTTTGCCGATGGTGGATGAAATTTTGGCACAAGCAGGCATTACGCTACATCAAGTGGATGCCTTGGTTTTCGGTCGAGGCCCGGGCAGTTTTACCGGTGTTCGTATTGGCGCAGGGATTGCCCAAGGCCTAGCCTTCGGGGCAGAATTGCCGGTGATTCCGGTGTCCAATTTAGCTGCGATGGCGCAAGCCGCATACGTGCAATATCAGGCGGAAAATGTGTTGACGGCGATTGATGCACGTATGAATGAAGTGTATTTCGCCCAATGGCAAGCGCAAAAAGTGCGGTCAGATTTCGGTGAGTTTTTAGATTGGCAGCCGATTATCGATGAGCAGGTTTGTAGTCCGTCAAAAGCCATTGAGCAAGTGGCTCAACAACATCATCAAAACGCCGTTTTAGCAGGAACCGGCTGGGCGGCTTATCCTGAGTTAAACGAAGCAAATCTTGGTAAAGCGACAGAGATCACCTTGCCTTCTGCGTTATATATGCTGGATTTGGCATTGCCAAAATGGTTTGCCGGCGAGACCATCAGCCCGTTGGAGATTGAGCCGATTTACTTACGCAATGAAGTAACGTGGAAGAAATTGCCGGGGCGAGAATAGATTTTAATCACCTTTTGAGAGGAGCATTAAAATGAGCAAAAAAATAGGGTTAATATTCACCGCACTTTCTCTTGTTTTAACCGGTTGTGTGTCGGCGCCTCAAGGGTTAGAGCCAAAACAATTTGATGCGTTAAATTTAAACAAACTCCAACCGCAAGATTATGATTGTCGTTGTGTGAAAGTGCGTTTGGGCGGCAAAGTGATTTCTGCGACCGCATTGAAAAATCAGACAAAAGTGGAAGTGTTGAATCAAACGGTTGCCTATTTCTCCGCAAAACCGATCATTGATAGCCACAGTAATGGACGTTTTATTGCCTATTTAAACGGCTTTGTGGATCCGGAAAACTTAAAAGATCAATACATTACCGTTGCCGGCGTGCTAAGTGGCAAAGAGCAGGGCAAAATTGATCAAGCGGATTACCGCTATCCGGTGGTGCAGGCGCATCAATATCGTCTTTGGAAGTTAGTACAAGAATATTATTACGATCCGGATGACATGTATGATTACGGGCCGTTTTATCCATACGGTTGGGGCGCACCGAGATTCATGTGGGCCGAACCACGTCTTCGCTATAATTTGTATTAAGTTTAGGCGGAATGTTAGAATTCCGCCTCATTTTATAAAAATAAAGAAAAAAGATTAGGGATTACCATGACTAAACCTTGGTTTCAAAATTATCCGGAAGGTTCTGCGCGTGAGTTGGATACGTCAGAATACGATTCGATTTTAGATATGTTTGATAAGGCGATTCGCGAACACCCTGACCGCGCTGCGTATATTAATATGGGACAAGTGTTAACGTTTCGTAAATTGGAAGAACGTAGTCGGGCTTTTGCAGCCTATTTGCAAAATGAATTGAAGTTAGAACATGGCGATCGTGTGGCATTAATGATGCCGAATTTGTTGCAATATCCGATCGCGTTATTTGGGATTTTACGTGCCGGCCTTGTGGTGGTGAACGTGAATCCGCTTTACACACCACGCGAGTTAGAACATCAACTTCAAGACAGCGGCGCTAAAGCCATTGTGGTGGTGTCTAACTTTGCCTCTACGTTAGAGAAAATTGTATTCAATACCGCTGTAAAACATGTCATTCTGACCCGTATGGGCGATCAGTTGTCTTTTGGTAAACGCACATTAGTGAACTTCGTGGTGAAATACGTGAAGAAACTTGTGCCAAAATATAAGTTGCCAAATGCGGTCACGTTCCGTGAAGTGTTGAGTGTCGGTAAATATCGTCAATATGTGCGTCCGCAGATGGAACGTAATGATTTGGCCTTTTTGCAATACACAGGCGGCACGACGGGTGTAGCAAAAGGGGCGATGTTGTCGCACGGTAATATTATTGTGAATGTGTTCCAAGCCAAGTGGATTGCCCATCCTTTTGTGGGCGATCGTAGTCGTGAACGATTAGCCATTTTGGCCTTGCCGTTGTATCACGTTTTCGCCCTCACCGTGAACTGCTTGGTGTTTATTGAATTGGGGGTGACTGCCGTATTAATTACGAACCCACGTGATATTCCGGGTTTTGTTAAAGAACTGAAAAAATATCCGTTTGTGGCAATTACCGGCGTGAATACCTTGTTTAACGCCTTGTTAAACAATGATGAGTTGAAGAATGTGAATTTCTCTGCCTTAAAACTTTCTGTGGGCGGCGGCATGGCGATTCACCAATCCGTTGCCACCCGTTGGCATGAATTGACCGGTTGTAACATTATTGAAGGTTACGGCATGACGGAATGCTCTCCGCTCATTGCAGCGTGCCCGGTGAATGTGGTGAAGCATAACGGCAGTATTGGTGTGCCGGTGCCGAATACCGATATTCGCATTGTGAAAGAAGATGGCACTGAAGCGGATCTCGGTGAAGCAGGGGAGTTGTGGGTGAAAGGCGAACAGGTGATGCAAGGCTATTGGCAACGCCCGGAAGCCACCGCAGAAGTGATCAAAGACGGTTGGATGGCAACCGGTGATATTGTGATCATGGATGAAAGTTACAGCTTGCGCATTGTAGATCGCAAAAAAGACATGATTTTGGTGTCCGGTTTTAACGTGTATCCGAACGAAATCGAAGATGTGGTGATGTTAAACAATAAAGTGGCGGAAGTCGCGGCAATCGGCGTACCCAATGAGGTATCCGGCGAAACCATCAAACTTTTTGTTGTGAAGAAAGATGAAAGTTTAACCCGCGATGAATTACGACAACACTGTCGTAAATATTTAACCGGCTACAAAATCCCAAAAGACATTGAGTTCCGTGAGGAATTGCCGAAAACCAACGTAGGTAAAATTTTACGTCGTGTTTTACGTGATGAAGAAATGGCGAAACATGTGACAACCGCCTAAGTTATTTTATTAATCAATTCAAGAGAGAATGTCGCTTTATGGCACATTCTCTCCTTTATTTCTATGACATATCAAATAAAAGAATGTAACGCCTCACCACGCTTTCAATTAATTACTGATGATCAGGCGTTGTTTGATGTTTGTGAACAGGCAAGAACACAAAGTGCGGTGGCATTAGACACGGAATTTATTCGAATCAGAACCCTGCATCCGAAATTGGGCTTAATTCAATTGTATGCCGGTGATGAAGTGGCGTTAATTGACCCGACAACAATTCAGGATTTTTCACCTTTTATTGCCTTACTTGCCGATGAAAGCGTATTAAAAGTATTGCATGCCTGCGGTGAGGATCTGGAAGTTTTTCAACATTATTTCGCGCAATTACCGCAGCCCATGTGCGATACACAGGTGATGGCGAATTTTCTTGGTTTTGCCGGCTCTGCCGGTTTTGCTACGTTGGTGCAACATTATTTCCACATTGAAATTGATAAAGGGGCGTCACGCACCGATTGGTTGGCGCGCCCGTTATCAGAGATACAGTTACGATATGCCGCTGCGGATGTATGGTATTTATTGCCTTTATATGCGCAAATGCAGATACAACTTGCGCAAACCGAATGGCAAAGTGCGGTCAAAAATGAATGTGAATTTTTGCTGCACAAACGCGCTCACGCTGTTAAAAATCCTGATACGGCTTATTTTGCGATTCCTAATGCGTGGAAGTTAAATTCCTTAGAATTAATGCGTTTAAAATTGCTCGCAAAATGGCGTATGGAAGAAGCCATAAAACGCGATTTAGCGTTAAATTTTGTGGTACGTGCAGAAAATTTATGGCAAGTGGCAAAATATAACCCGAAGAATACCTCGACTTTATTGGAGCTAGGTTTGAGCACGGCAGAAGTTCGTATTCATGGTAAGAAATTGCTACAAATTATTGATCAGGTGAAACGTATTTCAGAGGAGGATTATCCGCAGCCAATTCAACGTCTGGCGGATGATTCGCGCTATAAAGCCGCCTTGAAGGCATTACAGCAAAAATTAATTCAGATTACTCCAAACAATTTACCGAAAGAAGTGATTGCCAGTAAGCGTCATTTAGAGAGTCTGATGAAGTGGCACTGGCGAAAAGAAACCGAGGATGAACCGCCGGAATTATTAACTGGTTGGCGTAAACCATTCGGTGAAAGGCTGTTGGAATCCTTAAAAGCGTTCGATGCATAAGATATTTAAATAAAAAAGTGCGGTGAATTTTTTTGACGTTTAAAAACGTGTTGAAAATCCACCGCACTTTTTATTGATGGCGATTATTGCAATTTCTTACCTTCAAACTCACCATTGAGACTTTCTAAGAAAGAAGTAATGTCATCAATGTCTTGCTGTTTCGTTCCTTTTATCTCTCCAAGAAATATCCAATTCCTTTATAACAATCAAAGAGAAAAAATACCAATGATCATGCTGAATATAAGAAGAGGGATTTGATAGTTGCTGTAAGGGGAGGGACATGCGTTTAATAAACAAAGATAACGTCTTAACCCATTAAAGATAAAATAAATATTAAGAGAAAGAATATATTAAATAATTAGGAATTTATATTTGGTGGGTCGTGAAGGATTCGAACCTTCGACCAACGGATTAAAAGTCCGCTG
>CAUPZK010000026.1:0-33240 GCA_963515835.1 uncultured Aggregatibacter sp. | reverse complement strand
CTTTAATCGTTAACGTTTTATATTCCGATGTCGGTTCAAATTTGACCGTTGAATTCTGCGTATTCAAATGATGAAGAATACTTGATTGATTAAAATTCCACTGGCTATTGGCTAATGTGATGTTTACTTCAGTTTTTGCAGGTTTTTGCGGGTTTTCAACAATTGCGCCACTCAGTTTGGAGTTGTTATCAGCACTAAGGTGTAAATGGAAGGTGCTTGCTGCATTGGCATTAATTTCTTCCTCCTCTTCCTCATCAAGCGGGAAATTTGGATCATTGATGGAAACGAGTGCTCTAGTGGTATTCAATTCGCTGTTATGTAAGTTCAGGGTAACTGCATGCTTCTCCCCAAACGGTACAGCAAGCAATCCATAACCGGCTTTAATCTTAGAATCCCTTAAGGTAACCGTCTGTGTGCCGCTCTCATGGAGGTTCATGAAGATACTTTTATCGTTTACTGTAGCGTTTAACTTTTTAGCATCGATGATTTGTTCTTCAGTGCGATCATTTCCAATATCAAAAACAGATTGTAAATCTTTATTTCCAGTAATAGTGACGTTTTTAATATTTACAATGTCTTTGCCGAAAAGCGTGTATGCCCCGTTGTTTTCACCATTCATGGTGATTTGATGGTTAGAAGAGTTAATGGTAGATGTTTCTTGCGATTCAATTGCATTTGAACCGTCATTGTTGAGCTCAATATCTGCTTCAGTATTGATTGTTGAATTACGGGACTCAATGGCAGCATTACCGTCAAAATTACCATTAGCATCAGGAATGTTGTGAATTTGAGAATAGTTTTTGTCAACGATGAGTTTTACACCCTGTTCTAAATTTGCTGTTGCACCATTGACATGAACTAATTGGCTGGACGTATAATCTTCTTTAAGCGTTGCTTTAACGCCTGATTTTAGTGTAATGACATTATCTTGTTTTGTTGTATCGAAAATATGAAATAAAGCATCAGATGATTGACTTGGTTGGCCTAGGCTATAACTAGCCCCCGTTTCTGTTTTTGCTTTGTTTTGGTAATTTCCTGCTTCAACGGTGACATTTACAGCATCAGTTAATTGAGTCGTTGTACCCTTGATATTCCACGTATTGCCGGGTCCTTGAATATATTTACAACCTGTTGTTGTATTACAAGTGAGATCCGTTGCCCATCCCAAATTTGCTAAACTTAGTGTTGTTGCAACCAAACTTAGCTGAAAAGTGCGGTTAAATTTTTTATTGTTTTTCATACTGATTCCTTAATTTTTCATATAAAAAAGCCGATTTAAAAAATCGGCTTAATATAATGATATTTGATTAACCTTGCAATGAAACGCGTTTCATATCTTTCATGTAACCACGCAATTCTTGACCGATTAATTCTACCGGATGATTGCGGATTTCATCGTTCACATCGCGTAAGGTGATGTTGTCGATTTCCACGCTTGGTGTCGGTTCACCGATGTCACCCTTGCGTAAGGTTGGCACCAATGCTTTTTGCATAATCGGGCCGGCAACGTTAGCGAATAAGTAGTTACCGTATTCTGCGGTGTCGGAAATCACCACGTTCATTTCATATAAACGTTTACGCGCGATGGTGTTGGCGATTAACGGCAATTCGTGTAAGGACTCGTAGTAAGCAGATTCTTCGTAAATGCCGCTGGCCACCATGGTATCGAATGCTAATTCTACACCGGCTTTCACCATCGCAATCATTAACACGCCATGGTCGAAATATTCTTGCTCGCTGATTTTGCCCTCATATTTCGGCGCGTTTTCAAAAGCGGTTTTACCGGTTTCTTCACGCCATTTTAAGAGGTTGACATCACCGTTTGCCCAGTCTTCCATCATCACACGGGAGAATTCGCCGCTGATGATATCGTCCATGTGTTTGGCAAATAAGAACGCCAATTCTTCTTTGATTTGTTCCGCTAACTCGAACGCACGTAATTTTGCGCTGTTGGACAAGCGATCCATCATCAACGTGATACCGCCTTGTTTTAAGGCTTCGGTGATAGTTTCCCAACCGTATTGTACTAATTTGCCCGCATACGCCGGATCTTTGCCGTCAGCCACTAATTTGTCGTAGCAAATGAGAGAACCGGCTTGCAACATACCACAAAGGATGGTTTGTTCACCCATTAAGTCGGATTTGACTTCCGCCACGAAAGAAGATTCCAACACGCCTGCACGATGACCACCGGTTGCCGCTGCCCAAGCTTTGGCAATTTCTAAACCTTCTCCTTGCGGGTCATTTTCAGGGTGCACCGCGATCAAGGTTGGCACGCCAAAACCACGTTTATATTCTTCACGTACTTCTGTACCAGGGCATTTTGGTGCTACCATCACGACAGTAATGTCAGGACGGATTTGTTCGCCTACTTCAACAATGTTTAAGCCATGAGAATAGCCCAATGCCGCGCCTTTTTTCATTAACGGCATGACATCTGCAATCACTTTAGAGTGTTGTTTGTCCGGAGTGAGGTTAATGACTAAATCGGCGGTTGGAATCAATTCTTCATAAGTGCCTACTTTAAAACCATTTTCACTGGCACGTTGGAATGACGCACGTTTTTCTGCGATGGCTTCGGGACGTAGTGCGTAGCTGATGTCTAGACCTGAATCACGCATATTTAGCCCTTGGTTTAACCCTTGTGCACCGCAACCTACGATCACGATTTTCTTGCCTTTCAAAAAATCCGCTTCCGTTGCGAACTCACTGCGATCCATAAAACGGCAACGACCGAGTTGGTCTAATTGTTGGCGTAAGTTTAAGGTGTTGAAATAATTAGCCATGATGTTTTCCTTTTGTGTGGGAGTGTTTGTAGAGGTTTAAACGATTATAGGGTTTTGGTATGTTGCGTAAAGTGATATTATTGAAATTTAGTGTTGCAGATTTTGCAATTACTCACATTTAGAAGAATCGGTTTCGCCGATGGCGACCTTCTTTCTTTTGCTTGCCCAAAAGAAAGAAGGCAAAGAAAAAGGCACTCCGACTAAGCCGCTTATCCTTATTCCAATGCAATTTTTTTCACGCTAAATTTCGAACTCGCTTCGCTCAAACAAAGCGAAATTTAGCTAAAAATTGCATTTCCATAAGGGCGTCTTACACGGAGGAAATAATTTGTTTTTTTAAAAAGTGCGGTCATTTCAAAAAACATTTTTAGAAATGACCGCACTTTTGAATCTATTGACATAATACATTTTAAATAACGCTCAAATAAAATTGGGGCCCCATCTGAACCGCCTGAGCGATTTGCAATTTTTAGGAAATTTTCGTTTGTCTGAGCCGCTGGCGGCGAGTTCGAAAATTTTCGTAAAGAAAATTGCAAGTGAGTGAAGATAAGCGGTGAAGCTGGGGTGTGTTTTCTTTTGCCTACTTTGCTTTGCACAAGCAAAGAAAAGTAGGTCATTCTCAATGAAATTGAGAATGAAACCTAACTTAAGATTAAAAACATGACTTTTACCGATCTCAAAATCTTCATCACCCTCACCCAAACCCAAAACTTCACCAAAACGGCGGCACTACACCATATGTCGCCGTCAACCTTGTCCCGCCAAATTCAAAAAATCGAAGAGAAACTGGGGCAACAGCTTTTGTGGCGGGATAATCGTCAGGTGTTGTTAACACCGAATGGGGAAGTGTTTTTGGCGTTTGCACAGCAGCAGTGGCAGAATTGGATGCTGTTTCAACAGCAATTGCATACGCAAGAGGAAGAGCTTAGCGGAGAGCTCAAACTGTATTGCTCGGTGACGGCGGCGTATAGCCATTTGCCGGGGATTTTGGAGAAATTCCGTGCACATTATCCGAAAGTGGAAATTCAACTGACCACAGGTGATCCGGCGCAGGCGGTACATTTAGTACAGACACAACAAGTCGATTTAGCACTCGCGGGGAAACCGCCGGTATTACCGAGTGCGGTGACGTTTCATTATATCGATGATATTGCGTTGTCGATGATTGCGCCTCGTGTGGCGTGCTCGGCGACGCAGTTATTGCAGCAAGATCCCATCAATTGGCAGCAGGTTCCCTTCATTTTGCCCTTAGATGGTATGGCTCGGCAGCGGATCGAAGAATGGTTTAAACAAAAAGGCATTAAACACCCGAAAATCTATGGCACTGTGGCAGGGCATGAAGGCATTGTCTCCATGGTGGCACTGGGCTGTGGTTTGGCGTTATTGCCCGATGTGGTGATTAAGAACAGTCCGTTGAATAGCCAAATTTCTACCTTGCAGTTAGAGGAGCCGATTACTCCTTTCGAACTCGGTGTTTGCGCGTTGAAACCGGCCTTAGAGCAGCCTTTAGTGCGTGCATTTTGGCAGTTATTAGCGTAAAGTGCGGTCAAGATTTAAGGAGTTTTTATGCTAAAAGGCGTTGCGTTTTCTTTATTTGCCTCTTTGTTGTTCGGCTACATGTATTATTTTTCTACCTTGCTGTTGCCTTTGAGCGGAACGGATATTTTCGGCTATCGCATTGTATTCACTCTGCCTTTTGTGGCGGCGGCTGTGTTTTTGTTTAAACAAAAAATGGCGTTGATTGCCCATTTAAAACGCATTCAAAGACAACCGCACTTCGCCTTGGCTTTTCTCTTTACCGGTGCGTTGATGGGCTTTCAAATGTGGCTGTTTTTATGGGCACCTAATAATGGCAGCTCGTTGAGCGTTTCTTTCGGTTATTTATTGCTGCCTTTAGTGATGGTGGCGGCAGCGCGAATTATTTTTAAAGAACGGATTTCGCGTATTAAGTTTTTGGCGGTATTGATTGCTGCCGTGGGGGTTATTTCGAACATCACCTTAAAAGGGGAAATTTCTTGGGAAGCGCTAGTGATTTGTGTGGGTTATACGACTTACTTTGTGCTTCGTCGAATATGGAAAATGACCGATCTTGCGGCGTTTTTCTTAGAAATGTTAACCCTTTTGCCATTTTGTGCATATTTTGCGTGGCAAGTGGATATTAGCCAAGTACAACAAAGCAATCCGCATATTTTGGTTTTATTGCTACTGCTCGGCTTGATTAGCGGAACGGCGCTCAATGCGTACATTCTTGCCAGCAATCATTTACCGATGAATTTGTTGGGCTTACTTGGTTATGTAGAGCCTTGCTTGATGGTAGGGGTTTCTTTGTTAATCGGCGAAGAAATTGATACGCAAAGTTATCCGCTGTTTATTTGCTTGATCCTTGCCATGTTCTTGATTATCACAGATGGAATTCTACAAGCGAAACGCGCCAATAGCTTTATAACTGCTCAAACAACGGCGTAATGTTCGGCATTACGCCACGCCATAAATGGAAAGCATGCGCCGCCTGCGCCAATAACATCCCAAACCCGTCGCTTCGGTTTTGTACGCCTAACGCACGACAGCGTGCTAAAAACGGTGTGTCTTTTTGTCGATCATATTGCATGTCGTAAACCGCTTTTGCCACGCGCAGAATCTCATCGTTAATTGCCACTGTGCCGCCGTGTAAACCTGATGAAGTGGCGTTAATAATCACATCAAAGGATTGCGTGGGAAGTTGACTCAGTTCGACGGCACGAATATTGCCGTAAGGCGAAAATTTCTCAGCCAGCTGTTGCGCTTTGGCTAAAGTGCGGTTGGCAATCACAATGTTTTGCTGTGCATGTAAAAGCGGTAGCAACACGCCTTTCGTGGCACCTCCTGCACCTAAAATGAGTAGGGTTTGATTCGGCTTAAGCCAATTTAACCGTTGCAAATCCGTCACCAATCCTGCGCCGTCAGTATTGTCCGCATACAGTGTGCCGTCGTCTAATTTTTTCAACGTATTGCAGGCTTCCGCCATCAGACAACGCTCACTGTGTGCATCTACCAGCTTGAACGCCCGTTCTTTGAAAGGCGAGGTGATATTACATCCCGCCGCACCCTGCGCAAAAAACGCCAATAATTGCCGTTCAAAATCCTGTTCGTCGCCCAACATGGCATCGTATTGCACATCTTGTACAGTTTGTTCGGCAAAAATGCGGTGAATTTGCGGCGATTTACTTTGCGCAATCGGGTTGCCCCAAACGGCATATAACATGATTTATCCTTGACGAAAAACGTGGTTGGTGAAAATGTCGCGAATTTCGGACGGATTTACTGCACTGCCCACAGGCATATCCAGCACCGGGAAATTCGTGCCGAATTGTTGTGTCACTTCTTGTGCTGTACGGCAAGGCGCCTGTCCGGTTAAGTTGGCGCTGGTGGAGGTGAGTGCAAACCCTGCCTGTTCGCATAACAGCTTAACGGCAGGGTGTTGGCTGATGCGCACCGCAATACTGTCAAAATCGCCGGTAAGAAATTTAGGTGTCGTTGTTTTTGCTGGGACGACCCATGTCGTTGGCCGATCATATTGCATGGTTAAGCGTTGCCAATGTACTTCCATCAAACGGCTTTCATCTATAAAAGGCAACAAAAAAAACAAGCTCGGCGCAATTAAAATCAGCCCTTTTGACATCGGGCGCTGTTTTAAAACCAGTAAATTTTCCACCGCACTTTGGCTGTTTGGATTACAACCTAAGCCAAAAACCGCTTCGGTAGGGTAAGCGACGACTTGCTGATTTTTTAAATGGTTAACAATCTCTTGTAAATTCATGAGGTTACTCGGTCGTAAAAATATGGCGGCAGGTTTTATTCACACATTGCCAAGTGCGTTGTTCGCCCTGTTGTTTTTTTAATAAGGCTAAATTGCCATGGCATTGCGGGCAATCCACTAAATAAGGTTTAGTTGGCACGGAAAACTTACAATGCGGAAAACGGTTGCAGGCGTAAAATAGCTTGCCGGCACGTCCACGCCGCGCCACTAACTGCCCTTCTTTACATTCCGGGCAAAGTACGTGTTCTTCCGTTTCGTCTTCTGTTTCTTCATGCACCACAAAATGACAGTCGGGGTAATTGCTACAACCGATAAACATACCGAAATGCCCTTGTTTTAGCACCAATAAATGGCCGCATTGAGGGCAGTTTTGTTCCAATATTTTAAGGATTTTTACTTCGTTGGAAGCCTGTAACGGTTTTAAATAATCACATTGTGGATAGGCAGAACACCCGAGAAACAGCCCTTTTTTGCCTTGCTTTATTTGCAATAACGCACCGCACTGCGGGCAGTGTTCCTCGTGTTTGGTAGGCTGAAATAAAGGTTGGTTCATGGCATGCCCTAAAAGTGCGGTAATTTTTCTCGACAAATATTAAAACGCTTCAAGCGCCATTCTACCGCAACTTTTGCGCCTTTCGCCACCCACGAAATGAAAAAGCAAAAGGTCGGCAAAGGCCACGGATTTCCTTTATACTAACGCCCAATATCAGGAGGAAACATGTTTGCATTGGATATTGATTTAAATGTGTTATTGGGCGTTTGCGTCGTATTGGGCGTGCTTTGCCTTATTTTGCTGTTTGTCAGCGCACGCCGGAAACGGGATAGCCTGGAATTACAACAGGATTTAAATAAAAACATTGAGGATTTTAATCGCTTATTAGAAAAATTTGATGCCGTTACTGCCCGTAAAAATCAATTAGAACAAGAGGTAGTGAAAGCGCAAACCACGGCGGATGGGCTACAAATTCGCTTAAACGAACGGGATGAAAAAGTACAGTATTTGCAAACGGAACTGAACGAAGAACAGGCGCGCCATTCCGTCATTGCAGAACAAATAACGACGCTGAAAGAACGTTTTGGTGTGGCCTCGGCACAGGCGGACAGCTTGCGTGGGCAACTTGCGCAAAGCCAAGCGCAGCTTACCCGCAAAGAAGAATCGCTGACAAATTTAACGGAAAAACACACCGCACTTTCGCAGGAACTGGCGGAGCTGAAAACCACCTTAACAGAAAAAGAAAAGCATTTTGTCGAGCAGCAACAACATGTTGAACAAACCAAACAGCAGCTCAATACGGAATTTCAAAACCTCGCCAATCGTATTTTGGAAGAAAAAAGCCAGCGTTTTCAGCAAACGAACCAAGCGTCAATGGACAGCCTGTTAAAGCCATTCCGTGAGCAAATTGAGAGTTTCCAAAAACGGGTGAATGAAATTCATTCGGAATCCCTTAAGGGCAACGCAGGCTTGGAAGCCGAAATTAAGAAAGTGTTGGAAATCGGTTTGAGTATGTCACAACAAGCGAACAATCTCACTTCAGCCCTGAAAGGGGAAAAGAAAACCCTTGGTAACTGGGGGGAAATGCAGTTGGAGCGGGCGTTGCAATCTGCCGGCTTGGTGGAAGATGAACATTACACCGCACAGGCTCATTTCAAAAACGAAGAGGGCAAACGCAATTATCCTGACTTTATTCTTAACCTACCGGATGAGAAACATTTGATTATCGACAGCAAAATGTCGCTTAACGCCTATGAAAGTGCGGTCAGTGCTGAAGATGAAATAGAGCGTCAGGCGTTTCTGCGCGAGCACATTAAGGCGTTGCGTAATCACATCGACGACTTATCCCGCAAAGATTACAGCAACCTTATCGGCATACGTAGCCCGAATTTCGTGTTGATGTTTATTGCCGTGGAACCGGCTTACATTGAAGCCTTAAAAAGGGATCCGAGCCTGTTCGGTTATGGTTATGACAAAAACGTCATTATGGTGTCACATACCACGCTCATGCCAATTTTGCGTACTGTAGCGAACCTGTGGCGGGTGGAACGCGGTAATGCGGAAGCGCGTGAAATCAGCGAAAAAGCCGGCGACATTTACAACCAAATTTGCTTACTCGCAGAGCGTTTGGCGAAAGTGGGCAACAGCCTTTCCACCGTTAGTTCGCACTATAACAGCGCTGTCACGGCGCTCGTGGGGCAACAGGGGTTGATGGGCAAAGTGGAACGCTTTAAGGCACTCTCTGCCAAAGCCAACAAAACAATGCCTGATATCGAACCGCTGCATCATGATTTTGAAACAGAACGGTTGTTGCTGAATAAAGAACAACAGTAATAAAAAAGTGCGGTAGAAAAACCGCACTTTTTGTTAACAGAGTAGATTCGACAAATACTTACAAGATCGAACTATTTATATAATTTTTCAACTTGCTCAGGGGAGAGCAATCTTTGGTGTTTGGTGAATTCTTTCCCTAAATAGTAAGCACCAAAGTTTGTTAAATGGTCTTGATCTCCATAGACATATTTTCCTTCCGCCATCACACTGTCTTTAGGTAGATATTGTTGTGCATCAACCCAATGTGCATTCGGGATATCTTTAATTAAATCATGAATGATTTGGTTGCTTGCATCAATATCACCCATTCTACGAATCGGCTCAAGATATTTATCTAACCCATATTTAGCGAGGAGATGTCCTCGAATAGGGGAACGGTTAATCGAACTGTTATTGGCAAAAACATAAACAGGTTTTACTGCGGCGAGTTTTTCCACCATTTTTCTGAATCTGATTTCAAAGTCAGGGACTAAATAGGATTCTGCTTCAAAGCGTGGAACCGGTTGGCCTTCCATTCGAAGATCATAAAACTCAGAAATGAAAACGGCATCGTATTTGGCTATTTCATTCCATTGTGATTGGCATTCCGGTGTCACTTCTCCATTTTTATCTACCAATACTTGGCAATCTGGACCTGTATTTAGAATATCCGCCTTCCAGCCCTCTTGGGCACCAACATAATTTAAGAAATAAGCTAAATGGCCTGCATGTGAATCGCCAATTGTTAAGATTTTTGCAGGGAGGTGCGTATTCGTCTCTGCTAATGGCACTTCTTGCTCAATTTGTTCTTTCTCATGTTTGATCTGTTTTCTTTCATAGGTGTTATATCCAATCACTAAAACAGAAGGAATCACATAGAGATATAAAAATGCCTGTTTGAAACTTAATTTTGATTTTCTAATTGGTTGCTCAATCAGATAATAACTCAGAACAGAGAAAAGTACTGTTAAAGCAGTAACTAACAATACGAGCTGATTATCTATTTGTTTTGTGCCTGTAATATAGTAAGCAAAAGAGATAAATACCCAATGGTATAAATAGAGTGAATAAGATATTTTTCCAATAAATACCATTGGTTTTGTGGAAAGCAGTTTTTTTACAATGCTATCTTGCGTTGTTGTATAAATGACAAGCGCAGCTAGTAAACAAGGTAAAACTAAACTTATTCCAGGAATAAAGATTAATTTATTATGATAGAAATAAAAGCAAGCCAGCAATAATAAAAAACTCAAATTACCAATGAGCTTTTTATTAAATGTGTGATTTTCTGGTGGATTAATATTATAAATAGCTAATAAAGATCCAATAAGCAACTCTGGAAAGCGTAAATTAGAAAGATAATAAGTATTTGGTTGATGTAATACATCTTTATAAAAAGTGTTAGGAATAAATGAGGTTAATAGCAACAGGATAAAGAGTATTAGTGTGAATCTAAAAATAGATTTTAAATTCCCAGCTTTTTTGTAAACAAATAATAAAAACAAAGGGAAAACTAAGTAGTATTGTTCCTCAACAGCTAATGACCAAATATGTAAAACAGGGTTTTCTGTCGCATTAAGGTCAAAATAACCTTGTTTAAATCCTAAATAAAAGTTAGAGGAAAAAACAGCGGCAAGCTCAATGGTCTTTCTGAGTTGGTTAAAATCATTATAGATAAATAATGCAGAAGCAACGAAAGACACAAGGGCCATTACCACAATGAATGCCGGGTAAATTCGTTTTATACGGCGAGTGTAGAAATCTTTAAAAGAAAAACGGTTTTCTTTCATCTCATTAATGATGATGCCGGTAATAAGAAAACCGGAAATAACAAAGAAAATATCTACGCCAAGAAAACCACCCGGTAGCCAATTTGCATTGAGGTGATAGATGATCACTGAAATTACCGCAATGGCACGAAGTCCATCTATTTCAGCATGATATTTAATTGAAGAAGACATGTAACTTCCTTAAAAAAGAGATAAAAAAATCGCACTTTAGTTTTTTAAAGTGCGGTTCATTTTTAGACTGTTTTACACATTGAAACGGAAGTGCATGACATCACCGTCTTGTACGATGTAGTCTTTACCTTCTAAACGCCATTTACCGGCATCTTTGGCGCCGTTTTCACCTTTGAATTGGATGAAATCTTCGTAGGCAATGACTTCAGCGCGGATAAAGCCTTTTTCAAAGTCGGTATGGATCACGGCAGCCGCTTTCGGTGCGGTGGCACCCACGGAAACCGTCCATGCGCGGACTTCTTTTACACCGGCGGTAAAGTAAGTTTGTAGATTTAAAAGCGCGTAGCCTGCACGAATGACACGATTTAAGCCCGGTTCTTCAATGCCGAGATCTTGTAAGAACTCGAGTTTTTCATCATCATCCAGTTCGGCGATTTCCGCTTCGATGGCGGCACACACCGGCACCACGACAGAGCCTTCTTTTTCGGCAAATTCACGTACTTTGTCGAGGTATGGGTTATTTTCAAAACCGTCTTCGTTCACGTTGGCAATGTACATGGTCGGTTTTAAGGTTAAGAAATTATAGCTTTTGATCGCCAATAACTCGTCTTTGTCTAATGGCACAGAGCGAATCATGCCTGCTTCAGAAAGTACCGGTAAGATTTTTTCCATCACGGAAAGTTCAAATTTCGCGTCTTTATCGCCGCCTTTAGTGCGTTTTTGTAAACGTTGAATCGCACGTTCACAGCTGTCTAAATCGGCTAACGCCAGTTCGGTGTTGATGGTTTCAATATCGTTTAACGGATCGATTTTGCCCGCCACGTGTACGATGTCATCGTTTTCAAAACAACGTACGACATGGCCAATGGCGTCCGTTTCACGGATGTTGGCTAAGAATTTGTTACCCAAGCCTTCGCCTTTGCTCGCGCCGGCCACCAAGCCTGCGATATCCACGAATTCCATGGTGGTGGGTAATACACGTTCAGGTTTGACGATTTCCGCTAAGGCGTCTAAACGCGGATCCGGCATTGGCACCACGCCGGTATTTGGCTCGATGGTGCAAAACGGATAGTTTGCCGCTTCAATGCCGGCTTTGGTTAAGGCGTTGAAAAGTGTGGATTTGCCCACATTCGGTAGGCCCACGATACCACATTTGAATCCCATAATTTTTCCTTATTGGTGAAGAAAAGTGCGGTTGAAATTGACGGTTTTTGACCGCACTTCTCGGTTAAATTTTAAAACTATTCAGTCGATTAGTGGCTTTGACGATGCCGTCTTTGAAAAGCAGTTCCACGCAATCTGCGGCTTCATCCAAGGCTTTTTCTAGTGCTTCACGCTCACTGGGGGAGGGTTTGTTTAATACATAACCTGCTACTAAATCACGGTGTCCCAGGTGACCGATCCCAATGCGCAGACGATAAAAATTGTTGTTATTGCCCAATGCGGCGACAATATCTTTTAAACCGTTGTGCCCGCCATGCCCGCCACCTAATTTCAGTTTAACGCTGCCGGGTGGTAAATCTAATTCATCATGCAGGACTAAAATTTCTTCCGGCTGGATACGATAAAAATTCGCCAATGCGCCTACCGCTTTGCCGCTTAAATTCATAAAGGTTGTCGGCACCAAAAAACGGATTTCTTTGCCGTTCATCAGCGTTTTTCCCACATTCCCGAAAAATTTATTTTCCGCATTTAATGTGACATTAAACCGCCGCGCTAAACGATCAATTAACCATTCTCCGGCATTGTGGCGGGTGTCTGCGTATTTATCGCCGGGATTGCCAAGCCCAACAATTAACTTAATTTCTGACATAGTCTGTTTACGTGAATAAAAATAGTGGCGTATTGTAGCGGAAAGTCGGTTTTTTCTCAATGAAGGGAAGAGGAAACCGCACTTTATTATCTAAAGTGCGGTTGTTTTTGAACGCGTTTTTAATCGCGGAAATTATTGAATTGGAATGGTTGTCCCAGTTCGGCGGTTTTGACAAGTTGAATCACGGCTTGTAAATCATCGCGCGATTTGCCGGTAACGCGGACTTGCTCGCCTTGGATTTGGCTTTGCACTTTGATTTTGGAATCTTTGATCAGCTTAGTGATCTTTTTCGCCATGTCGGTTTCAATGCCTTGTTTCAGCTTGATTTCTTTGCTGTAGGTTTTGCCGCTGTGTTCATAGTCGGCAGGGATATCCAACGAAGTGGATTCGATGTTACGTTTAATACACGCATTACGTAAGATGTCGATGAGTTGCTCCACTTGGAAATCTGATTCGCTGCTCACTTTAATAGTTTCGTTTTTTTCGTTAAATTCAATTGCGGCTTGTACGTTACGGAAGTCCCAACGGTTGGTGAGTTCGCGGTTGGCGTTTTCTACGGCGTTGCGAATTTCGTGTCCGCTGATTTCGGAAACAATGTCGAATGATGGCATGGTTTTCTCCTTATTTCATTTTGTCGTTTGCACTTAAAATACATAAAAGTGCGGTTAAATCGGTGAAATTGACGATAACTTGCGCCAATTGTTGTACTTTTGGTTTAGCGTGATAAGCCACGCCGACATCGGCAACTTGCATCATGGCGAGATCGTTGGCGCCGTCGCCGATGGCAACGGTGTTTTCAGTGGCAATATGAAATTGTTGTGCCAGCTGTTGTAAGGTTTGCGCTTTATATTGCGCATCCACAATGGCACCTTGTACGTTGCCAGTGAGTTTGCCGTCAATAATCTCGAATTGATTGGCAGCAATAAAATCTAAGCCGAGTTTTTGTTGTAACACTTCGGCAAAATAGGTAAATCCGCCGGACGCAATCGCCACTTTCCAGCCATGATTTTTGAGTTCTTTGAGCGTATCCACTAATCCCGGCATCAGCGGTAAATGCTGTTTGACCTCTTGCAGAATGCTTTCCGGTGCACCTTTTAAGGTCGCCACCCGTTGGCGCAGGCTTTGACTAAAATCGAGTTCACCACGCATGGCGCTTTCCGTAATGGCGGAAACCATATCGCCGGTGCCGGCAAGTTTGGCGATTTCATCGATACATTCAATTTGAATGGCGGTGGAATCCATGTCCATTACCAATAATCCCGCTTGCTTCAAACTGGCGTGAAAGTTTAATGGCGCAATATCCAGTGCCAATTCATGGGCAATGCCAATCCATTCCGCTTTCCAGTTGCCTTTGAGCAACACCACGGTGTTATGCAATACATTCCACACGGCAAAACACAAAAAATTTTCACCGCACTTTTGCTGAAAAGCCTGTAACGTTGTGAGGTTTAGGTTGTCGGAATAGAGAATAAACGCCTGTGCTGCATGATAGGGTTTGTCAGCAATAAATGGCGCAGGAAGTTCAGAAAAATGCGCGATAATGGCGTTAAGATTTTGTGTTTGCATAAAAATCCTGTAAATTGGTGGCGGTTTTTAAAAGCACTGTATTCTAGCTTACTTATTAAACTTTGGGGAAAATAACTTGCATTTAACAAAAGAAAAAATGATTAAGGTAATGATGTTTTTCGGCATCATTTTGTTATGTGTAGGCATCATGGTGATCATTTTATTTGGCGTGCAACAATTTAAAATCGGCTCACAGCTGGCCAGTGTAAATCAGGTCGCTAACATTTCTCATTTATTAGCCCGCCAGCAAGCTAATTTACTTTCTATGTTGTTAGTGAATAATGCGAAAACAGAACGATTAGTGGAGAATTTGGATAATTTCACCAAAGAGGAATTTGTACTGGATGCTGCAGTGTATGCGCGTAACGGTGAATTATTGGCGAAAAGTACGAATTCGTCGGATATACGCAGTTTATTGGGATTGGATAAACCGGAAGAAAAAGACACGGATTCACAACAAATTGTCGAACCGATCTATTCTTCAAACGGTGTAGAAGGTTTTCTGCGTGTGACCTTTGATGCCAAATATGCCCAATCGACAAAAAGCAAAATTAATCAGATGTTTCATCGTTTATATGGCGAAATCATTATTATATTTTTAGTGGGCGTGTTGTTTGCTAGCAGTCTACATTATTTCCTTAGCCACTATCGCCGTAGCCGCACGCATGTTCATGTTGCGGAAAAAACACCTATGCCAAGCAATAAGACAACGCAATCTATGAGTAAAGCCTTTCATCAACGTCGGAGACGAATGAAATAGAGAAGTGCGGTAGTTTTTGTGATCGTTTTTTCTCTTTAAGAAAAATTAAAATACACAAAAACAAAAAACCGCTCATTTGAGCGGTTTCTGTTTATTAGTTAAGCAATAATTATGCTAATTTTTTGATTTGAGCAGCTAATTTAGATTTGTGGTTTGCTGCTTTGTTCGCGTGGATTAAACCTTTAGATGCCATTCTGTCCACAACTTTTTGCATTTCAACGAATGCTGCTTCAGCTGCTGCTTTCTCACCTGCTGCTACTTGAGCATAAACTTTTTTGATGTAAGTACGCATCATAGAGCGTTGGCTTGCGTTGTGTTGACGGCGTTTTTCAGATTGAACCGCGCGTTTTTTTGCTGACTTGATATTAGCCAAGGTCAAACTCCTAAAAATTTCTGTTAGTTAATAGTGACAAAATAGGGGCGTAAATATGCCGATTTCTTATACTTTTGTCAACGGGAATTTTGTGTTGATTTCGGTGAGACACAACCGAAAGTTGGCATCGTTATACTCAACAAGCTCTTTCTAAATGGGCTCACCAAACGATGTGCGCGGGATTTTAACAGTTTTTTCCCTTAGAATATAGCGTAAAAACGAAATTTCTATACAATTAGGCAAATTTTATCATTCAGAGTAATTCGTTTTGAGTAAAAGATTATTAAAATCCGGCATTATCGTGAGCGCCATGACGTTGGTTTCCCGTGTATTAGGGTTGGTTCGCGATGTGGTGATTGCCAATTTAATCGGTGCCGGTGCTGCAGCGGATGTGTTTTTGTTCGCCAATCGTATTCCTAATTTTCTCCGTCGATTATTCGCTGAAGGGGCATTTTCACAAGCCTTTGTCCCTGTGTTGGCGGAATATCAAAAATCCGGTGATTTATCCAAAACCCGTGAATTTATCGGCAAAGTGTCGGGCACGTTGGGTGGTTTGGTCACGATCGTGACGTTATTGGCGATGATTGGCTCGCCGGTGGTGGCGGCCATTTTTGGCACGGGTTGGTTTGTGGATTGGCTGAATGGCGGGCCAAATGCGGAAAAATTCACGCAAGCCTCGTTGTTACTCAAAATCACCTTTCCTTATTTATGGTTCGTGACCTTCGTTGCACTGTCCGGTGCGATTCTTAATACCATCGGCAAATTCGGCGTGATGTCGTTCTCGCCGGTGTTACTCAATATTGCCATGATTGCCACCGCACTTTGGCTGGCGCCGCAGTTAGAAAATCCGGATTTAGGCTTGGCTATCGGGATCTTTCTCGGCGGGTTATTACAATTTCTGTTTCAACTGCCTTTCTTATATCAAGCCAAATTATTGGTGAAGCCCAAATGGGCATGGCATGACGAAGGCGTGAAGAAAATCCGCACGCTGATGATCCCCGCCTTATTCGGGGTTTCCGTAAGCCAAATCAACTTGCTCCTCGATACCTTTATCGCCAGTTTCTTAATGACGGGCTCCATCAGCTGGCTATATTATTCCGACCGCTTGTTAGAGTTTCCTCTTGGGTTGTTCGGTATCGCCATTTCTACGGTGATTTTGCCAACCCTTGCCCGCCACCATGTGAACCGTGACGATAACGCTAAAAGCGCGGTGGATTTTCGCAACACAATGGACTGGGGGGTTCGCATGATTTTATTGCTCGGCGTGCCTGCCATGATCGGCATTGCCGTGTTGGCGCAACCGATGTTGCTTGTGCTGTTTATGCGCGGAAGTTTTACTTTTAGTGATGTGCAATCCGCCTCTTATTCCCTGTGGGGCTTTAACGCAGGGCTTATAAGCTTCATGTTAATCAAGATTTTGGCGAACGGTTATTACGCCCGCCAAGATACCAAAACACCGGTGAAAATCGGCATCATTGCCATGGTGAGCAACATGGCGTTCAATCTGTTAGCAATTCCTTTCAGTTACGTAGGCTTAGCGATGGCGTCTGCCATGTCGGCAACATTGAACGCCTATCTGCTTTATCGCGGTTTAGCAAAAGCAGACGTCTATCATTTCAGCCGTCAAAGTGCGGTGTTTTTTCTGAAAGTTTTTTGTGCCGCTGCCATGATGGGACTGTTGGTTTGGTATAACAGCCCAACACTTATTGAATGGAATGCCATGAGTTTTCTTACCCGTGTGCATTGGCTCGCCTGGCTGATTGTTTTAGCCGCAATGGTTTATGGTGGAATATTAGTGTTGTTAGGTATTCGTAAACGGGATTTAATAGGCGCGCATACGGCATGAAATTAGCTTTTGTGGCGCTTTAATTTATGCGTATAATACCGAAATCTTTTTTCACTGAAATTAAATGGAACAAATTTAACAATGCAGCTGATTCGTGGCTTGGGAAATTTACCGCAAAATTTGCATGCTTGCGCATTGACTATCGGCAATTTTGACGGTGTGCATTTAGGCCATCAAGCCATTTTGCGTCATTTGCGGACAAAAGCCGATGAGTTGCATTTACCCATGGTGGTAATGTTGTTTGAACCGCAGCCGCGCGAGTATTTTTGTGCCGAAAATGCCCCTGCACGCTTGATGCGTTTGCGCGATAAATTGCGTTATCTCAAACAGGCAGGCGTGGACATAGTGATTGTGGCAAAATTCGACCGCACTTTTGCCAATTTGCCTGCGCAGCAATTTATTGAAGATTGGTTGGTGCGTAAATTAAATGTGAAATTTTTAAGCATTGGTGATGATTTTAAATTTGGTGCCAAGCGCCAAGGTAACTTTGCGCTGTTGCAACACGCCGGTGAAAAATTCGGTTTTACCGTCGAAGATAACCGTAGCTTTTGCTTAGATGCGCTGCGAATTAGCAGTACAGCGATTCGCGAAGCATTAGCCAAGGATGATTTAACGTTAGCGGAAAAATTACTTGGACGTCCTTATCGCATTTTAGGACGCGTCATTCACGGCAATCAGCTTGGTCGCACTATTGGCTTTCCGACTGCGAATATTCGCTTGCATCGTCAGGTAAATCCGGTCAAAGGCGTGTATGCCGTCAAAGTGCGGTTAAAATCCGGCGCGTTTTTTAATGGGGTTGCGAACATCGGCACCCGCCCGACCATCAATGGTGTGAATCAATTATTAGAAGCGCATTTATTTGATTTTCAAGGCGATCTTTATGGGCAATGGGTGGATGTCGAACTCTGCCATAAAATCCGCAATGAAATGAAATTTCCCTCTTTTGACGATTTAAAAGCACAAATTGCGAAGGATGTAGAAACGGCGAAAAACGTTTTCAAAACTGACCGCACTTTATAGAACTCAACTTTACTTTTATACAACTCTGGAATAGAACATGACTGATTATAAAAATACCCTTAATCTCCCTGAAACGGGCTTCCCGATGCGTGGCGATTTAGCCAAACGCGAGCCTGTGATGTTAAAAAACTGGTATGAAAAAAATCTTTACCAAAAAATTCGTGAAGCTTCAAAAGGCAAAAAATCCTTTATTTTGCATGATGGCCCTCCGTATGCGAACGGCAATATTCATATCGGCCATGCCGTAAATAAAATTCTGAAAGATATTATCGTGAAATCAAAAACCGCATTAGGTTTTGACTCGCCTTATATTCCGGGTTGGGACTGCCATGGTTTGCCAATCGAATTGAAAGTAGAAGGTCTTGTCGGTAAGCCAAATGAGAAAGTCACTGCGGCTGAATTCCGCCAAAAATGTCGTGAATACGCCGCAGAGCAAGTAGAAGGTCAGAAAAAAGATTTTATCCGTTTAGGCGTGTTAGGTGATTGGGATAATCCTTATTTAACGATGAACTTCAACACCGAAGCAAACATTATCCGTACCCTTGGTAAAGTGATTGCGAATGGCCACTTATACAAAGGTTCAAAACCGGTGCACTGGTGTTTGGATTGTGGCTCTTCTTTAGCGGAAGCAGAAGTGGAATACGAAGACAAAGTTTCTCCGTCTATCTATGTGCGTTTCCCAGCAGTAAGTGCGGTTGAAATTGAAGAGAAATTTAACGCAGTAGGCAAAGGCCATGGCAAATTATCTGCAGTGATTTGGACCACCACACCTTGGACAATGCCATCTAACCGTGCGATTGCGGTAAATGCAGACTTAGAATACAACTTAGTCCAACTTGGCGATGAGCGTGTGATCTTAGCCGCTGAATTAGTGGAATCCGTGGCGAAAGCGGTGGGTGTAGAACAGGTCGAAATTTTAGGGTCAGTAAAAGGTCAAGCGCTTGAGTTAGTACGCTTTAACCATCCGTTCTATGATTTCACTGTACCAGTAATTTTAGGTGATCACGTGACCACTGATGGCGGTACAGGTTTAGTTCACACCGCACCAGACCACGGTTTAGACGACTTTATTGTTGGACAAAAATATAATTTACCAATGGCGGGTCTTGTATCGAATGACGGTAAATTTATTTCAACGACTGAATTCTTCGCAGGCAAAGGTGTATTTGAAGCCAATCCATTGGTTGTTGAAAAATTACAAGAAGTGGGCAACTTATTAAAAGTTGAGAAAATCAAACACAGTTACCCACACTGCTGGCGTCACAAAACCCCGATTATTTTCCGTGCGACTCCACAATGGTTTATCGGCATGGAAACACAGGGTTTACGCCAACAAGCATTAGGCGAAATCAAACAAGTTCGTTGGATTCCTGATTGGGGTCAAGCACGTATCGAGAAAATGGTTGAAAACCGCCCAGACTGGTGTATTTCCCGTCAACGTACTTGGGGCGTGCCGATGACCTTATTCGTGCACAAAGAAACCGAAGAACTTCATCCGCGTACTTTAGAGTTACTTGAAGAAGTGGCGAAACGTGTAGAGAAAGCCGGTATTCAAGCATGGTGGGATTTAGACGAAAAAGAATTATTAGGGGCTGATGCAGAAACCTATCGCAAAGTGCCTGATACCCTTGACGTATGGTTTGACTCAGGATCAACCTATTCTTCTGTTGTCGCGAATCGTCCGGAATTTAACGGTCAAGATATTGATATGTATTTGGAAGGTTCCGACCAACACCGTGGTTGGTTTATGTCTTCTTTAATGCTTTCGACTGCAACAGACAACAAAGCACCATACAAACAAGTATTAACTCACGGTTTCACCGTGGATGGTCAAGGCCGCAAAATGTCAAAATCCATCGGTAACATCGTGACGCCACAAGAAGTGATGGATAAATTCGGTGGTGACATTTTACGTTTATGGGTGGCTTCCACTGATTACACCGGTGAAATGACCGTTTCCGATGAAATTTTAAAACGTGCGGCAGACAGCTATCGCCGTATTCGTAACACGGCACGTTTCTTATTAGCGAACTTAAACGGTTTTGATCCGCAACGTGATGCAGTTAAACCGGAAGACATGATGAGCTTGGATCGTTGGGCGGTAGCTTGTGCGTTAGATGCACAAAAAGAAATTAAAGACGCGTACGATAACTATCAATTCCACACGGTGGTACAACGTTTAATGCGTTTCTGTTCTGTGGAAATGGGCTCGTTCTACCTTGATATTATCAAAGACCGTCAATATACCACCAAAGCAGACAGCCTTGCGCGTCGTAGCTGCCAAACAGCGTTATGGCACATCGCAGAAGCATTGGTTCGTTGGATGGCACCAATCTTGTCATTCACGGCAGATGAAATTTGGGGCTACTTGCCACAAACGGCGACGGCACGTGCAGAATTCGTCTTCACGGAAGAATTCTACGAAGGCTTATTCGGTTTAGGTGAGAACGAAAAATTAGATGATGCTTACTGGCAACAACTGATTAAAGTACGTTCTGAAGTGAACCGCGTGTTAGAAATTGCCCGTAACGACAAAGTAATCGGCGGTGGTTTAGAGGCTGAAGTCACCGTTTACGCTAACGATGAATATCGTATCTTGTTGGAACAATTAGGCGATGAATTACGTTTCGTGTTAATTACCTCAAAAGCGGAAGTAAAACCATTAGCAGACAAACCGGCAGATGTGGCTGCTGGCGAGTTAGAGGGCATTGCCGTAAGCGTTGCCCGTTCTCACGGTGAAAAATGTCCACGCTGCTGGCATTATTCCGATAAAATCGGCGTAAATCCGGAGCATTCGACCCTTTGCCCGCGTTGCGTAGAAAATGTTGCAGGCAACGGCGAAGTCAGACGTTTTGCTTAATCATGCAGTAAAGCCTAAATAAAAGTGCGGTCAAAATTGACCGCACTTTTTGATCGTAAAGCATTTATTTATTTTTTCAGTTCCGTGGCGTAATGTTCTACTGCCGTTTTGGATTTCAACAACCCTTGTTGCAACATAAAGTCCGCCATTTTTTCATAGTTCGCTTTATTAAAGCTGCCCGGCTGTTTACTCAAATAAGGCAGCGTGTCTTTCCAAGCTCGGCGATTGAGTTCGTTATCCAATTCTGTCGGTTTATAGCTGACAAAAAGCTGCCAACTTTCTTCCGGGTGTGCGTTGAGGTAATCGGTGGCTTGTTGTAGTGCGCTGACAAAATCTTGGTATTTTGCTTCATGAATTTTGTCTTTATTGGCCACGATAATTAATTCGTCATAGGTTGGCACGCCATACTGTTCAGGGAAAAATGCCTTGCCCTGATAACCTTCAATAGCTAATTGATTCAATTCAAAATTGCGGAATGAGCCGATAACCGCATCCACTTGTTTGCTAATTAAAGAAGGGGAGAGAGACCAATTCACATTAATCAGTTGAACATCTTTATTACTTAAATTAGCAGAGTTCAACATGGCATCCAGTAGAGCTGTTTCAAAACCGCTAACGGAATAGCCGATTTTCTTTCCTTTCAAATCCGCTAAGGTTTTGATGCCGCTGTTTTCTAAGGTGACCAAACTGTTTAGCGGAGAATTCGCCAACGTCGCAATGCGTACTAAAGGCAATTTTTCATCCACTTGAATATGCAGTTGCGGTTGATAATCCACCGCGAGATCGGTTTTACCCGCCGCGACTAATTTAGGCGGCAGAGAGGGATCGGCAGGTTCAATAATATCCACCTCCAGATTATGCTCGGCAAAAAAGCCTTTTTGCTGTGCAACGATCAACGCTGCGTGATCCGGGTTGACAAACCAATCCAGCATTAAAGACAGTTTTTGTTTTTCTGCCGCCTGAACGCTAAGCGAAAGCACGCCGATAATCAATGTTGAAAGAATGTGTTTTTTCATTGTAGCTCCTTTTGTGGTTAAGTGAGATCCAGCCCCATTTGCCAAAAGGCAATTTCCATGCGGGTGGCTGTCGTAAAGATGTGTTGAATATGATTTTGTTGGGTTGGGGTAAAGTCGGCACAAAGTGCGGTCAAAAAGGCGGATGTTTCTTCCGCTTCTTGCTGAAAAGCCTCAGAAGCATAGGTATCGATCCAAGTTTGATACGGATTATTGGCTAAGCGCGGGTAGTTTTCTGTGATATCGCGTGCAATTTGTGCGTAGCCTACGGCACAAGGCGTGATGGCCGCATAAATTTCCGCTAAACCGCCGGTAGCACCGCAATCCAATAAATAGCGGGTATAGGCAACACAGGCGGCGCTTTCTTGGGTGGAAAATATTTCCGCTTCACTGATGCCCCATTGTTGGCAATAGGCCAAATGCAATTGAATTTCCTGACAAATACTTTCAAGGCTTTTTCGAGGTATTTCCATTTGGCTAAAGTTTTTGGCTTTAAAGATAGCTAACGCAAAAGCACGGCTGTAATGAAACAGGTAAAGATAATCCTGTTTTAAATAATGACGAAAGCACTCTGCCGGCAACGAGCCATTTGCCAATTGTTTGACAAAATCATGTTCTACATACTGTTGCCAATAAGGCTGGGCGTTTTTAATCAGTTGGTTGAGCATTTTTCCTCCTAATGCACATAACTTACCCACGGCAGAGCTTTGCGCAGTAATTTATCCACGATGAAATAAAGGCAAAGCGCCATGAGCAAAAGTAAAAAGAGTGCCGCAAACATTAAGTCGATTTGCATTCGGGCATTGGCTTGCAGCATTAAATAGCCCAATCCTTCCGAAGAACCGACCCATTCCCCCACAATGGCGCCAATGGGTGCAATGGAGACGGCAATACGTAATCCTGACGCTAATGCGGGTAACGCCGCCGGTAAACGGACTTTCAATAGCATCGCAGCAGGTGAAATACGCAAGGTTTGGGCAAGTTGAAGCCATGGTTTCGGTGTGTTGCGTAGGCCGTCATAGCAGGCTGCCGTGACGGGAAAATAGATAATCAAAATCGCCATGGTGATTTTGGATGCCATGCCATAACCGAGCCATAATACGAGCAGTGGCGCGATGGCAAACACCGGAATGGCTTGTGAAATCACCAATAATGGCATTAAGAAAGCAGAAATTTTGCGGGAAAGGGTGAGCAGTAGCGCAGAAGATAGCCCGAATAGAAAACCGAAAACTAAGCCTAACAAAATTTCCAACAACGTAATTTGGGCATGCATGAAGAGCAAGTCTGCTTGAGTCATTAATCGTTGCCATACGGAGAATGGGGCAGGCAATAAGTAGGGCGGCACATCAAACAGACTAATGATGCCTTGCCATAACGAAATTAACAGAGCGCTTAATAAAATGAGACGGGCGATTTTCTTCATGTTGGCTCCGCCATTAATTGTTCGATAAGTCTATTTTGTAGCGCCCACAGTGCCTCCAGGTGAAGCTGATGGGGCTTTATGGGATCTAATTGAGCAACCTGTTTTATTTGCACCGGTTGTCCTTGTAATACATAAATTTTTTCCCCTAAACGAATAGCTTCTTGTGGATCATGGGTCACCAAAATCACGGTTTTTCCTTGTAGCAGTTCGCAGGCGAGATTTTGTAACTGTAAACGGGTGACTGCATCCAAGGCAGAAAAGGGTTCGTCCATTAAAATTAAATCGGCATCTTGCATTAAGGTACGCGCCAGTGCCACCCGTTGCCGTTGACCACCGGAAAGCTGATAGCAAGGTTTATGCCAATGATCTGCCATGCCGACGGCATGTAATAGTTCTTTGGCTTTCTCTTGGGTTTTAGTATTTTTCTGACCGTGGAGGTGCTGCGCCAACTGCACGTTATCCAACACGGAAAGCCAGGGGAATAAACTGTCTTGTTGTGCCAACCAAGCCACTTTGATGTGGGGGGCAAATTGGATATGCCCTTGGATAATTGCGGGTTGTTCTAACCCCGCAATGGCGCGTAATAAAGTGGATTTCCCCACACCGGAGCGCCCGAGCAACACAACCCATTCCCCTTGTTCTACGCAAAAATGGAGATCGACAAACAACGGCTTGTGATCGAATTGCAAGCATAGATGTTGGATATCAAGGCAATACATCGCAGGCTAACTTAGCGCGAGAGGCAGAAAAGTGCGGTGGATTTTAAGAATGTTTTTAAAAAGAATGGCGATATGGACATGATTTAGTTTCCTACGTCAGTGTTAACTGTTTCAGGTTCACGGGTATTATCTCAGCCAATGGCACCCCGACTAATAATGGCGCAGAGTCTATCGAAAAAGAGCAGAAAAAACAAATTGCGCTGTTCAATTTTGTGATCGCCGTCATAGAGAAATTCTATTCTTTCATGATGTTCCAAATCAGTTTTTCTGTATAAAGCCTTGCCTTGTGCTAGAATGGCGACCTAATTTTAATCATGATTTTATTTAGGAAATATTATGTCCCAACACAAATCCGGGCTCTCTTTTCTCTGGCTAAGTGCGGTCGCTTTTTTGCTTGATTTGCTGACAAAGTACATTGTGGTACAAAAATTTGATTTGTATGAAAGCGTGAATGTTCTGCCGGTGTTTAATCTCACTTATGTGCGCAATTATGGCGCGGCATTCAGCTTTTTGGCGGATCACGATGGTTGGCAAAAATATTTCTTTATTCTGTTAGCGGTGAGTATTTCCCTTATGCTGGCGTATTTCATGAAGAAAAATCGTGCCGATCAAACATTACAAAATGCCGCCTATGCGCTCATTATTGGTGGTGCACTTGCCAATATGGTCGATCGTGCCTACAACGGTTTTGTGGTGGATTTCTTTGATTTTTATTGGGATATTTATCATTATCCGGTGTTTAATGTGGCGGATATTGCCATTTGTATCGGCGCCGGTTTACTGGCATTAGATGCCTTTAAAGGTGATAAGAACAAACAAAAGAGCGGTCAAAAATGAAGATAATTTTAGCCAACCCACGCGGTTTTTGTGCCGGCGTCGATCGTGCCATCAGTATTGTTGAGCTGGCGTTGGAAATTCACGGTGCGCCGATTTATGTCCGTCATGAAGTGGTGCATAATCGCTTCGTGGTGAATGGATTACGTGAACGCGGTGCCATTTTTGTCGAAGAACTGAGTGAAGTGCCGGACGGCGCGATAGTCATTTTCTCCGCCCACGGAGTGTCTCAAGCAGTACGTCAAGAAGCCAAAGATCGTCGCTTGAAAGTCTTTGATGCCACTTGTCCATTGGTGACCAAAGTACATATGCAGGTGGCGCGCGCCAGTCGAAAAGGCACGAAAGCGATTCTCATCGGGCATAAAGGTCACCCGGAAGTGGAAGGCACCATGGGGCAATATAGCAATCACGAAGGTGGAATTTATCTCATTGAAAGTATTGAGGATATTGCTAATCTTCCGGTAAACCACAACGATGATTTAACCTTTATGACGCAAACCACGCTGTCTTTAGATGATACAGCGGAAACCATCAGTGCATTAAAAGAAAAATACCCTGCGATTCAAGGCCCACATAAAAACGACATTTGTTATGCCACAACCAATCGTCAACAAGCGGTGCGCGAACTGGCAAAACAATCGGATTTAGTGGTCGTGGTCGGCTCCAAAAATTCCTCTAATTCTAACCGTTTGGCAGAGTTGGCTTCTCGAATGGGGGTGGCGTCTAAGTTAATTGATGATCCCAATGATATTCAGCCGGATTGGTTTAACGGCGTACAAACCATTGGTGTCACTGCAGGGGCTTCCGCGCCGGAAGAATTAGTGCAATCGGTGATTGCTCACATGAAAGAATTTGGTGTCACGGATGTAGAAGAATTACAAGGCTTAGAAGAAAATATGTTCTTTGAAGTGCCAAAAGAATTGCGTGTAAAGGAGGTGAGTTGATTCTCTCCAACACTCGCCAAAAATGAAAAGAAAGTGCGGTCAATATTTGAAACGTTTTGAATATTGACCGCACTTTTTCTTTGTTGAAAAGCGTAAAGAGACAAGCTGAAATAAAAAGCGGATAAATGTCATCGTCATTTATCCGCTTTAATAAGACTAACTTACGTTAATTCACACTTGGATTACCAAGAATATTTAATGCCAACAGAGCCTTTATATCCTTGACGTTTTGCGCCACTTAAAGAGTGTTCGTAGCGAACATCTGCATAAATATGTGAGTTAGCACTGGTTGCAAGTTGAGTACCTACACCAAATTCACCCCAAGTTTTCGCAAATTTTTCATTGATGTTATCTGCACCAATGTTGCTACCGGCAGTATTTTTGAAGTCATGCCATAAATTTGCAGTGAAATAAAGGGTTCTGACTTTTTCACGCGCAGTTAAATCGTTGTAAGCAAGACGTGCACCTACACGACCACGTAAACCGTGTTGTTTGTCTTGGTGTACAGAACGAAGTTCATCGTTGAAGCGGCTTAATCCTAGGTATTGATAGATTAACTGTGCTTGCGGTTCAATAATCCAGCTGTCACCGTTATTCATTTTTTCTTTACCTAAAGCAAATGGATGCCCAACTTCGCTTGATAATGCAACGCCGAAACCGTGGTTTTTAGCTTGTGAATCTAGAGCGTAATATTTATTTTTCACCCAAGAAAGTTGACCCACTAAGTCTAAGTAACTGCCATTTTCAGCATAACGGGTATGTGTTACGCCGGCATGGAAGTTTTCAGTTTTCGCTTTACCGGTATATTTGTCATTAAGGACAACGCCATTTTCAGCACGATATTCATCATAGAATTTTGAATTTGCATGCGTGTAACCGGCATAAACTCCGGTGAAACGTTTTCCACCGTTTTCGGTAGACGCAACATCAAAGTCGTGACCAAATTGGAAACCGGAAAGGTTAGCCGTTAGGTTCAAACGCTCTTTACCATCTAAAGCAAGGTGTTTACCGATAATACGCCCCCAAGTTTGGTTGTTCGCTTGAGATTTTTCCCAAGAAAGCGCCTGATTTTCACCACGACGTTGGTGTAATGTGCCGACGGTTTCATAACCCACTTCTAAGTTCAATTTTGGCGCAAGTGTGTAGCCTGGTACAGAAGGGACGTAAATAGCACCGCCATTTGTTGAAGTGACTGTCCAGAAATATTCGGTGGCGTTACCGACTCGTTTAGAAGCTAATTGTAGCTCACCTGCACCGGTGGTTCTTGTCAAACCGGTAAAGTTACGTAAATTGCTTGTGCCTTGTACGCGAACAACGGACGTACTGTTTTTGCCTAAATCTGAAGCAATAGAGCCAATAGAACCGTCAACTAAGTTTTCCGCACCATTTGCTTTTAGGCTGACAACTTTTGTTACGCCTTCTACATTGCCGGTGACTTCTAATAAGTCGGATTTGCCGTTATTCGGATCATTGGTATTCCACTGAGTATTCACTTTTAGAACGCCGTTATTCGCTGTGTAGTTGCCCTCCACAGTGAATTTGTCTCCGTAAGAACCATTAGCAAGTGTAATTTCACTATTATTATTGGTTAATGTGCCGTCAGAGCCATCTTGTTTAACCAGTTTGACTTTATAATCTGTTCCGGCAGCGCCTGTAGGGATGTGTTTAGAAGCATCCAATACACTACCATTATTTAGTGTTAATGCATTAATGGTAGAGCGTTGTTCAGCTTCATCTTCTTTTGGGGCCAGTTCCCAAGTAGCTTGATTATCTAATTTAACATCTAATTTAGAATTCTCATTGGCATTAGAACCTTGATGCATTAAACCAATAGCTTTTGCTTGATTATCTAAAGTGAAATTAAGATTAGAATTTGAAGAACCACTTGCCTTTGCTTCAGCTAGCCATCCATTTTTAGCAGCAGTTGCTTCACTATCTTTTCCTTTGAGTAAGAATTTAGCGTCTCCATCTTTTGCTGCTGCTAAATTTGCTTGTGCGACAACGAGGGATGCACTATCTGATTTTGTCTCAATTTTAGTATTATTTAAACGAACTTCTTGTTCTCTGTATTCTTCACTGCGGCCAATATAGTCTGTTGTATCAAATACCACTGCAGAATTTCCTGATTTAATTTCACCACTGCTCGTATCTGAATCCGCAATTAAGCGGGATTTTGTTCCAAACAAACGAACCGCTGCAGAGTCTTTCGTTGCTGTTGTATCAAGCACCATTTTTCCGGTGGAATTTACGACTGCCCCTTTGTAATCTGCAGGTTTATTATCACCAGGTTTCCCGATTTTTATAGCTGCAGAATGACGACCATTGGCTTTGATCGTAATCTCAGAATCTTTTAGATTGGCTTCTGCGCCATTACCATTAATATAAATACCAACTAAATAGCTGCCATTTTTAGAGGAGGTTTTATCTTCCACATTAATGGTGAGTTTTTTCTCGGAATTAAAAATTGGAACTGCACCATTTTTTTGGAAAATTCTTACTCCGGATAATTGATGGCCTAGTAAAGGTTTAGTTGCGCTCGTATTATTGACATTAATTACTGTATCATCATGTAAAGTCAATTTTGTTGTATCGGTCGGTGTCCCCCCCATCCAATCATAACCAACAGCAATACCATAAGCTGCATTTGACTCAGGTGATGAAAAATCAATAAGATCTTCACTAACTAGAGTAATATCAACATTGGTTTTACCTTTAATATCCAATGTTTTATCGCCTCGTACAATGATGCCTTTAGGACGAGTTTTTCCATGTTTGTTCCCATCTGCTGTGATATCAATCTTAACATCATTGGTAATAACCGTATTTTTATCTGTCGGTTCATATCCTATAGGTTCTCCCGTTGCTTGGGTTTTATCAATAGGATTCAACGTGATATCAGCAGCAACTGCCAGTGTAGGAATTGATAAAGAAGAGACAATCAATGTGCTCAGAAATGTCTTTCTGAATTTTTCCTTGGTATTAAGTAACATAATGTGTTTCCTCCTGTTATGTTCTATAGAAATAGAAAAGAACATTTTGTTGGTATAAAAATTATGCTAATTGTAGCAGGAAAATCAATTTAATGCATATGGAATGTTGATGTATAATTAATTGAAATAAAAAGAATAAATTAATTTTTAATTTTTTTATTATATTTAAAAAATGCTACAACCTTTAAACTCAATTTATTTGTTATGCAAACTGAAAATCATTTTCGCATTGTAAAAATGCAAATTCTCCGCCGTATTCAATATGGTTTACAGTTGGCGGAAGAATATTTCAAACAAGCTTTTATGCCTCCGCAAATTCATTATGAATTAAAAGGTGTCAAGGCCGGTGTTGCCTATTTACAACGAAATACCATCAATTTTAACCGCACTTTATTGTTGGAAAACTCAGAACAATTTATTCATCAAGTTGCATTGCATGAGTTGGCACATATTGTGGTTTATCAACATTACGGGCATGTGCAACCTCATGGCAAAGAATGGCAATTTGTTATGCAAGAGATATTTCATTTGCCGGCGGAAACCTATCACCAATTTGATTTATCTTCCGTACAGGGAAAAACCTTCACGTACCATTGTGCTTGTCAAACACATCAGCTCAGTATCCGTCGTCATAATAAAATTCAGCGTGAAAGTGCGGTATATTTCTGTCGAAAATGTAAAACCCAATTAAATTGGATTGGGCTGGAAAATGAAGAACCTTGACAGTGCCGTTTATTACGTTGTTGTGACTCATTCCCTTTAAAAAACACCTTCTTTTTTCTCGTTTTTCGATCGACTTCACAAAAAAGTGCGGTCATTTTTCTGAACGTTTGTATGGCGCATACAAAATCGCTAGATTAATCAAACCGAAATCAGTACAATCGCACCCTTATTTTTTCTATTGTTTAAAATATCACCAAAAATTTCGGTATCCGCCGTAATGTGTAATAACGAGGCCTCATGTCAGAACAAACAGTATCAGCGCAAGCTGTTGCCGAACCGGCAAAAAAAGTCAATTTAATGAATTTAACCCGTGTGCAAATGCGTGAGTTTTTTGCCGAATTAGGTGAAAAACCGTTCCGCGCCGATCAGTTGGTGAAATGGATTTACCATTTTGGTGAAGACAATTTCGACAATATGACCAATTTAAACAAAAAGTTACGGGAAAAATTAAAATCCGTGGCAGAAATTAAAGCGCCGGAAGTGGCGGTGGAACAGCGTTCAGCCGATGGCACGATTAAATGGGCGATGCAGGTCGGCGATCAGCAAGTGGAAACCGTGTACATTCCGGAAGCGGATCGCGCCACGTTATGTGTTTCTTCACAGGTTGGTTGCGCATTGGCTTGTACTTTTTGTTCGACCGCGCAACAAGGCTTCAACCGCAATTTAACGGTGTCAGAAATTATTGGGCAAGTCTGGCGTGCATCGAAAATCATTGGCAATTTTGGGGTGACAGGCGTGCGTCCGATTACCAATGTGGTAATGATGGGCATGGGCGAGCCGTTGTTGAATGTAGCGAATGTGGTGCCGGCGATGGAAATCATGTTGGACGATTTCGCTTATGGTTTATCTAAACGCCGTGTGACATTATCCACGTCCGGTGTGGTGCCGGCGCTTGATAATTTAAGCAAAATGATCGATGTGGCATTGGCGATTTCCTTGCACGCACCCAACGATGAATTGCGTGATGAAATCGTGCCACTAAACAAAAAATACAATATCAAAACCTTGATTGATTCGGTGAATCGCTATTTAAGCGTTTCCAACGCCAACCATGGCAAAGTGACCATCGAATATGTCATGTTGGATCATGTGAATGATCATGTGGAACACGCCCATCAATTAGCGGAAGTGTTAAAAAATACGCCATGTAAAATCAATTTGATTCCATGGAACCCGTTCCCGGAAGCGCCTTATGCGAAAAGCTCTAATACGCGTATTGACCGTTTCCAAAAAACCTTGATGGAATATGGTTTAACGGTGATTGTGCGTAAAACCCGTGGCGACGATATCGATGCCGCTTGCGGACAATTAGCCGGCGATGTCATTGACCGCACCAAACGTACTGCACAGAAAAAACGTTTTGGCGAGGCGATTGCCGTTCAAGTTCAGTAACCATTCAAACTCGGAGGAAAATAAATGGTTCATTTCCCATTCTTTACTCGAATTATGCCGTTTATTTTCCCCTTTCTTTTTTCTGCCTGTGTTTCCCAACAAGTTTCATCTGATTTTGATAAACAACAAGCAGCAAAAGCCCGTGTTGAATTGGCATTAGGCTATTTGCAGCAAGGGGATCACAACCAAGCAAAGGCAAATTTAGACAGGGCGATTTCTTATGCGCCAGATTATTATTTAGTGCATGCGGCGCGCGCTTATTTTTATCAGCAGCTGGGCGATGTGACTCAGGCAGAACAAGCTTATTTGACTGCCATTAAGTTAGATAAAAAACAAGGTGATGTTTTCAACAATTTCGGTACCTTTCTTTGTTTGCAAGGTAAATATTCTGCCGCCTATGAGCAATTTCATAAAGCATTAAAGGCGCCTAATTATTATCGACAGACTGATACTTACGAAAATCTTGCACTCTGTGCTTTGTCAGCAAAGGATTTAACGGTTTATCAGGAAAATCTGTTAATACTTGAAAAAATGGAGCCAGAACGGGCAAAGAAATTAGCGTTACGCGCTAAATAGTCGATCAAAGTGCGGTCATTTTTGCGGGCGTTTTTAGCCAATTATTTTGTGATTGCTTTTGTTCTCCGAAAATGGGTGAAAATGCCATTTAAAATTGATTTTGCCTGGTGTGACAATTTCCATATCAGATAACAATAACGCCATATAACTGTTGCAAAACCAGCCTTACCACCTTAAACTTTAGCACTTAATTTTTAGCTAAAAATACCACTCCTATGAATACACCTAAAACAATTCAAGAAGCGCAAAATAATGCACAAGAAATCACCGTTGGTGATAAATTTCGTTTGGCAAGAGAAGCCCTGAATCTTTCATTGGAAGCCGTTTCTCAAGCCATTTCATTACGTCCTTCAATTCTGCAAGATATTGAAAATAACAGATTTATTCATCGCTCAACGCCTGCAACTTTTGTACGTGGTTATGTGCGTAGCTATGCAAAATTTCTCAAGATTGCAGACAGCGAATGGCTGAATGTGATTGATTTTGGTGATGAGCAACAAAATGACTTGGGCAAAAATGCTCGTGCAACCAGTTCTGTTAATCAATATTCCTCTCATAATCGTTGGGTAGGTTATTTAACCGCCTTAGTTGTGCTTGTGGTGCTTGGCATGACAGGCATGTGGTGGTGGGAAAGCCATCAGCAATCCAATGCAGAGCGCGATAATTTAGTGAATTCTTACACGCAATTATCAGCAGAAACGCCAGCTACAGTAACAAATGTTGATCATGTACCTGTGGTCACGCAATCAATCAGCCAGGCAGAAAATCATGTTGTGGAATCCACGACGGTTGAACCTATTGTTGAAGTTAAGCCGCAAGAGAATGTTGTTGCTACACCCATTGTGGCGACAGAGGCAGCACCGGCAAATGTGTTGCAATCTGAAATGAGTAAAATCAACGGCACAGAGCAAGTGGCAAGTCTGCCTGAAAGTGCAACAATGGAAACCACGGTAACATCTTCCTCAACAGAAAGTGCGGTGGAAAATTCAAATGTTTCTGCGGTTGCAACAAAAGATAATTTATACATTGAAGTTATCGGTAATTGTTGGATCAGTGTGAAAGACAAAAATCGTAAGGTGTTAGCACAAAAAGAATATAAGCAAGGCGATGTGTTAAGTTTCAACGAAGAAGAGCCTTATTCTTTAATTATCGGTGCGCCGGGGAATGTTAAAATTATTTATAAAGGCGAAGCTTTCCCATTAACACTTGATGGGCGTGTCGCAAAATTTAAATTACCTCAATAATGAGCGAACAATGTTAGAAAAGCCAAAAATTCAGCGTAGAGAATCCACAAAAATTTATGTCGGGAATGTACCTATCGGTGGTGATGCACCGATTGCAGTACAGTCGATGACCAACACACGAACTACCGATGTTGAAGCCACCGTCGCGCAAATCAAATCGTTAGAGCGCGTGGGTGCCGATATTGTACGTGTGTCCGTACCAACCATGGAAGCGGCGGAAGCTTTTAAATTAATTAAACAACAAGTGAGCGTGCCATTAGTCGCCGATATTCATTTTGATTATCGCATTGCGTTGA
>CAUPZK010000025.1:0-34094 GCA_963515835.1 uncultured Aggregatibacter sp. | reverse complement strand
ATTTCCAAACCAATGTTGACCGCCAATTTATCTTCCGCATCAACAAGTTGCTGTGCTTTGTCTTGACTTTGTTGTTTACCGTAAGCAATCGCCTCATCAATTAACGCAGCATATTGTGGTAGCGCTGCTGCACTCAAAATCAAAGATGGATTTGTCGTGGCATCTTCAGGTTTATATTGACGAATGGCATCAATGTCGCCGGTATCGGCAACAACAACGGTAAGTTCGCGGAGAGAATCTAACTGGTTAGTCATAATGTATTCCTTTATTTGGAGAGTGGAAAAACGCGTTGAATCGTTAAGATAGCTATCTTTGCGCATAGCCAAAAAGCACTAGGAATATACCCCCACTTAGTTCAGAAAGCAACTTTTAAGACACCCTATCATATAATGAAATCAATAGGTTTCATCTTATAAAATAAATGTTAGTCCTGTAGATTTTTATCATTTGATAACTTAAGTAAAAAACGACCCGCACTTTATATATTAAGTGCGGGTCGTTTTTCATGTATTTGTTGGCAGAATAGAAATTAATTGGTTTTTAATTGATTCCAATATTTTTCATAAATATCCACCGCAGATCCTACATCGCTTTGGATAATGCCTTTTTCTACTTCTTCAGCCGGTGGGAAGAGCGTTGGATTTTCCGCCATGTCCGGTTCTAGCAAAGCTTTTACCCCATTATTTGGCATGGAATAACCCAATCGTTCCAACACCACTTTGGCATTTTCAGGACGTAATAGGAAATCAATGAATTTATAGGCATTTTCCACATTTTTTGCGCTTTTTGGAATCGCATAATTATCCATCCAGAAAATCGCGCCTTCTTTCGGATACACAAAAGCAATTTTGTCGTTTTCTTTATGCGCCAAATAGCCGGAACCATTCCAAATCATGCCTAATGACACCTCGCCTTGCACATAAGGCACTTCCGGCGAGTCGGAGTTAAACACCGCCACATTCGGCAGAAGTTTCACCAAACGTTCATAAGCCGCTTTAATTTCTTCTTCGTTAGTCGTATTCGGTGATTTGCCGTCTAACAACAACGCAATATGAAACACTTCACGCGCGTCACTGGTCAGCAATACTTTGCCTTTATATTCCGGTTTCCATAAATCTGCCCAGCTGGTGATGGTGCTCGGGTCAATGTCTTCCGAGTTCACCGCAAGACCGGTCAAACCATAAACATAAGGCAAGGAATACTCGTTGTTCGGGTCGAAGTCTTTATGCAATAAATTGTCCGGAATTTGTTTGAAATTGCTTAACTTACTGTGATCGAGCTTTTGCAACATGCCGTCTTTTGCCATTTTGTTCACATAATAGCTTGACGGAAACACCAAGTCATAACCGGCATTGTCAGAAATCAGTTTGAGTTTGGCATACATTTCTTCGTTGCTTTCAAACGTGGAATAAATCACTTCAATACCGGTTTCTTTGGTAAATTCGGCAACGAGGTTGGAAGGGACGTAATCGGTCCAGTTATAAACGTAGAGTTTTTCTTGTGCAAAGGCTGCAGTGGAAAGGAAAGTGAAGCTTAAACAAAGGGATTTGAGTGTTTTTGCAAACAAATTTTTCAATTTATCGTCCTCCAGAGCTAAACGAAGCGATGGTTGTGGTTCATAAAAATGTGAGTAAAACTCGGCGGGCAGTATAGCAGATTTTAAACACTTGTCCCGTGCTTTCGGGCAAACACAGTGAATTTTTATGGAATAAAGTGCGGTGATTTTTCAGCGTATTTTTATGTAAAACGTTGCAGATTCTTACCGCACTTAGGCTGACTCAATGGCGTAACCAACGGTCAAAATCCACGATGTTTGATCAACCACCCTTTCCCCTTGCTTATAAGCGTTGTAGAATAAAAATTATCCAATCACAGCAAAGGGATATTGTTATGAAACACCTTCACTTTCCTTTCAAATGCACCTTACTTGCTGGCAGCTTGGCTTTACTTACCGCATGCCATTCCATTATTTATCGCCCCACCAAAACCATTGAACAAATTGAGCCGGAAAAAGGCTATCGCTTAGAAAATACCATGCGACAGGCATTGCAAAAAGAAAATTTGGTGATTGTCGCCTTTTCGGGCGGTGGTTCACGCGCAGCCGCCTTAGGTTACGGTGTGTTAGAGCAGTTCCAACATGCGACAATACGCCCAACAGAAAAAGGCGATACGTTGTTACAAAATATTGACGTAGTGTATGGCGTATCCGGTGGCTCAGTGCTTGCCGCGTATTTTGCGTTAGAAGGACAAGACATTATTCCAAAATTTAATGAGTTCTTTTTGAAAAAGAATTTCCAGAAAAAAGTCATTAACGAAGTCCTTTCTGTGAGCAACGTCCCTCGCCTTACCTCCCCACAATTCGGGCGTAGCGATTTGTTACAAGAGCAACTCAATCTCGCATTGTACGGTGGAAAAAAATTTGCCGATCTTGAACAACGTAAAGGGCCGTTTGCCGTCATTAACGCCACCGACATGACAGCGGAGCAAAAAATTTCCTTTACACAAGATTTCTTTGATTGGCTTTGCGTGGATCTCAATGATGTTGAAATCGCCCGTGCAGTGGCGGCCTCTAGTGCCGTGCCGTTAATTTTCTCGCCAATCACTCAAAACAATCACGGCGGCACCTGCCATGCGGAAAGCAAGAAAGACTTACTGATGCTCACACAGCCGAAAAATCGGCTGTTATTGACCAATTTTGAAGCCATGAAAAAACGTGTGACGCGTTACCAAAATAGTGAGGAAAGACCGTATCTACATCTGGTGGACGGTGGCTTAACAGACAATCTAGGTTTAGCCAGTTTGTTAGATATGTCGAATTTACTCAGCATGCGCAAATTCTATGCCGAGCTTAAACACTACAATTTACGCAATATTGTCGTAGTCAACATCAATGCACAAAACGAGCGTACCAGCCACATTGATAAATCTGCCGACGTGCCGGGCATTAAAGAAGTGGTGAATACAGTCATAAATGTTCCGATTGATAAAACCACGGAATCTACAGTGAGATATTCACAAAAATTTGCCGAACAATGGAACGCCTATGCTAAGCGTAAAAAAGACGTAAAAATTAAGATTTATTTTGTGAATTTAAGTTTAAAAAATCTACCGGAAGGGCAGCTGAAAAACGATGTACTCAACATCGGTACCTCTTTCTATTTGCCGGAATCTGACGTGGATAAACTACGCGAAGCCGCTAAAATTTTATTGCAACAATCAAAAGAATACCGCAAGGCATTGAAAGCGTTGCAATAATCCAACAACCAAAGTGCGGTCAACAAACACATCAATTTTTGACCGCACTTTATACTTTTATGGATGCCAATAAAAAAGGCATTGGACGATATCGCTTATTTCTTCTAGTATGACGCATCATTTTTAACTTTATAGAGAAAACATGACTCGAATCAACCTGGTGCCACCCACCGAATTGTGCGATCAACATTTGCTCGCCGAACACCGCGAACTCACTCGCATTCCCAATGCCGTTGCCAAAGGCAAATACCATTTAACAGGGCAACCGGCAGAATACAAATTAGGCGAAGGACATGTGCGTTTCTTCTTCAACAAAATGGCTTTTTTAAAAAAACGCTATGATCTTCTGCACGCCGAATGCAAAGCGCGTGGGTTTAACGTGCAATACATTTGGAACAAAGATTTACCCCCAGATCCCGCCTTATGGCAAGATTACGAGCCCACAGAAACCGCCCTCGCACTCAACCGCGCACGTATTCAAGAACGCATGCCGGCAAAGGCGAGATTTACTCCCCACCGTTGATATTTTGTTTTAATCAAAAACACATCAAATTCCTACCGCACTTTCCAAGTGACTTATCTCAAAAATCTCTTTAGCTCAGAATTTAACTGTAACGATAAAGCAGAATTGACACCTTAACAAAATTGTTTTCGATCAATAAAGATAGTGAAAATAAGGAGTTAAAATTATCTTTTACCTTGTGCTATATATGTTCATATATTACGATTATTCGCCGGTATTACTGATGTTTGATTTTACCAAAAGGAAAATATTAATAATGAAATTCATAAGGAGCAATTATGTTAAGAAAACTAACTTATGTTAGCTTACTTATTTTAAGCGTGACGGCTTGTAGTTCAAATAATTCAGAACCACCATTACAAGGTGAAGCATCACACAGCAAAAATGCAAGCAAGTCCCTTGATTACAGACGTAATTATAAAGAAGTGCTTGCAAGTAAATCCGTAATAGCGATTCAAACAGTAAAAGGCCCACAATCAGGTAACTGGTCAAGCGGTGAAAAAGACATGACTTTAACGATCAATGGGCATACTTATAACATGACCGATCGCATTGACATTACTGCGTTGCCGGACGGTTTATTAGAACGAAAATATGATGCAACAGGAAAAGAATTACTTGTTGCTTACCCGGATAACAAAATCGTTGAAACGCGTGAAAAAGGTACCATGTATCTTTATCAACAGCCTTATTCTGTTGTGATTGCCACGTTGCCGACAGAATATCAATATGACGGTAAATCTGATCCTAAAGGACGTTTAGGTAAAGAAAACACCTTCCAAGTGAAATTAATCAGCGGGTTACCGACATCTGATGATGTCATTAAATCGCTAAAAGGCAAAGCAACTTACCAAGGAAAAGCCTTTGCTAACTTTGGGAAAGGTGTTGAAACCGGTGAGTTGACCTATGCTATCGACTTTGATAGCAAAAAAGGAAGCGGTAGCATAACCGGCATTAATTCAACCGGTAAGATTACGCTAAAAGAAGGTAACATTGGTTCCGGCTCACCATTTAATCCGCTATCAACCGCTGGTAGGGTGAAAGGCATTAGTGGCAGCGCAGAAACTGAAAAAATGAAAGCATACTACTACTATGCTTCCATTTTCGGACCGAAAGCAGAAGAAGTTGCAGGTTATGTCACCGGCTCCCGTAACAGCAAAGAAGGCGAGTGGAACGTCGGCTTTGGCGGTGAAAAACAACAATAACGGGCACTTAATAAGATATCCGATTCAGATCGGATGTCTTATTTTCGGAAAAATAACTCATGAATAAAATAACGAAAAAAAAATTAACACATAAATTATTGGGGAGTTTTCTTTTTCTATCTCTATCGGCACTTGCTGAACCGACTGATAAGCCGACTTGGAGCCCTATAGAGATGATGCCTCAACCGGTTGTTGCTAATACCGCCCAACAAATATCCATAACAAAACAAACCGGCGGAATTCAGCTCACTCAACAGGATCTAGAAAAGAATTTAGCATTAACGGAAAATTTAATTAATCAAGCTCTCATTGGCAGTCAGTGGGATTTGTTAGCTGATTTATTGCTCGTTTATCAACGCATTCCTCATGCCGATCAAAATTTATACCGCTATGCAAAAGGGGCTTTGCTACGTGCCCAACGTAAACACTCCGACGCAATTCAGAATTATCACGATATTTTAGTAGCAAATCCTGATTTGCCCTATGTTCGCTTCGATTACATGGCGATGTTGTTTGAAAATAAACAATTCAAACAAGCGCAAAAAGAAAGTGAGAAACTCTCTAATACGCCTCTACCAACAGGCCTACAACAATTAATTCAACAATACCAACACGCCATGAAAAATGCCCAAAGTTGGCAATTTGATGGCAATTTGTTGTACGAAAAAACCAATAATGTAAATAATGCGTCCAATCAACGAGAAATTCGACTCGGTAACCGTACTTTCATTCGTGATGAAAAAGCCTTACCTCAATCTGCCAATGGTTTACGCTATGCTGCCTCATTAACTCGCGCCAAAAACCTTGAAGGAAATCATTTTATCTTTAGCAAAATAGGGGCTGACGGCATTTATTACTGGGATAATCGAAAATACAACGAAGAACGAACAAAATTGCAGCTGGGTTACCAGTATCAAGATATTGTGAAATCCTTTCGTTTACTGCCGACAGTGGAATTTGAATGGTATTCCGGTCATTTTTACAACCGTAAATATGGCCTACTCACACAATATAGCCAATGGTTTTCTCCTCATTGGCAGGTTAATCTTTCCCTTGCTCGTTATTGGCGCTATTACGTCAATAAAAGTCATGCAAATTCCTATAACGGAACCCAAAACCAAGCAACGCTCATTCTGGCTTGGAATCCAATGCCTGAATTGGTCATCTACGGTGGAGGCGACTGGTCACGGCAATATGCCCGCGATCGACAAGAATCTTACATTCGTAAAGGATTACAACTTGGTGTTTCCTATGAATGGCGAGAAAAAATTGGCTTTAGCCTAGATGCCCGTTACGGCACCCGCCTTTTTGGTGATGAACACTTCTTATTCCCCGTCACCCGCAAAGATAAGGAAAAACAGATGACATTTAAGCTCTGGTCACCAATGCTCCAATGGCAAGGCATAATGCCGAAGGTAAGTTATCAACGACTTAACATCGACAGTAATATCCCGGCGTTTTATCAACGTAAAAATAACCAAGTTTCCCTGGAAATCGAAAAACGATTTTAAAATAGACCGCACTTTGTTAATCAATCCCCTTAACATAAAGCAAAGTGCGGTGTTTTTTGGAATATGTTTCCACGCTTAAGCCATAGAAAATTCATCGTTCATTTTTGCCATTCGTTCAAATATTGACTTCTCCCCCTTGCGTAGTAATATGCACCCACTTTTCATTACAGGCGTTTATTTATGCTAGCGTTTTCACATCAAGAACATATTGAATCCTATTATTCCGTCACCCGTAACCAACATTTTGAGTTACCGCCGTTAAATCAAAAAGAATCTGCTGACGTGTGCGTTGTCGGTGCAGGCTTTTTCGGTTTATCCACGGCACTAGAACTTGCCGAACAGGGCAAAAGCGTGATCGTGCTGGAAGGCGCACGGGTAGGCTTTGGCGCATCAGGGCGTAGTGGCGGTCAGGCCATTAACGGTTTTGAAGACGGCATTGATGAATATATCGAACAAGTAGGCTTGGAAACCGCCCGTAAGCTATGGCAAATGTCCTTAGAAGCCATTGATATTATTGATGAACGCATTGCGAAATACGGTATTCAGTGTGATTGGAAGAAAGGCTATGCCACGTTGGCGCTCAACGAGCGTCGCATGGAAGATTTAATCGCGGTTGAAAAAGCCAGCCACGAGATTTTTGGCTATCAAAATATGCAACTGTGGGATAAGGCAAAACTGGAACAACATCTCGGCAGTAAGATTTATTGCGGAGCGTTGTATGACAGCAATTCCGGTCATTTGCATCCGCTTAATTATTGCTTAGGTTTGGCAAAAGCGTGTTTAGATTTAGGCGTGCGTATTTATGAACAATCGCCTGTGGTGGATTTACGTGAAAAGGCAACAGACATTGAAGTCATAACGGATAAAAGCCTCGTTATCGCCAAAGATGTGGTGTTAGCAACTAACGCTTACATTGATGTGCTACCAAAAAGTATTCACCGTGGCATTGCCCGCAAAATTTTGCCGGTAGAAAGTTTCATTATCGCCACCGAACCACTGGATCAAGCCACCGCTGATTCCGTGATCAATAACGGTATGTCCGTGTGCGACAGCAATTATTTGCTGGATTATTACCGTTTAAGCGCCGATAACCGTTTATTATTCGGGAGCGATTCCAGTTCTGAGAAAAACATGGTTGAAGTCATGCGCCACAATATGTTGCGCGTTTTTCCGCAGTTAGAAAACGTTAAAATTGATTACGGCTGGGGCGGCCCTATCGACATGACCATCAATTCCAATCCACATTTTGGACGCATTTCGCCGCACATTTATTTTGCCCACGGCTATTCCGGCCACGGTGTCGCGCTCACCGGTTTAGCAGGCCGCATTGTAGCCGAAGCCATTTTGGGCAATGATGAACGTTTGGCTATCTTCAGTAAATTAAAAGTGCCTTCAGTATTCGGCGGCAAATTAGTGAAGAACCTCGCATTAAAAATCGGCGTGCACTATTACCGTTTCTTAGATAAATACCGCTGATAAATAAATCGGCAGATTTTATTGCTTTCAGTTATAACCTAGAGAAAACAATTATTTTGCTTTCTAAAAACTTACTGTAATAATCCACCGCACTTCACCTTATCAAAAAAGGAACACTTTATGAAAAAATCATTTATTGCAAAAACATTCTTATTATCCGGTTTAGTTTTCGGCATGGCGACCCAAGCCATCGCCGGAGAAATTTCCGATCGCGTAGAAAAAACCAAAACCTTATTAGTGGGCACCGAAGGCACTTATGCGCCATTTACCTTCCATGATGACAGCGGTAAATTAACCGGCTTTGACGTAGAAGTGATTGAAGCCGTAGCACAACGTTTAGGCTTAAAAATTCAATTTAACGAAACCCAGTGGGATTCTATGTACGCCGGTTTGAATGCAAAACGTTTCGACTTAATTGCCAACCAAACCAATCCAAGCCCGGAACGTTTGAAAAAATACCTTTACACCGCACCCTATAACTATTCCACTGCGGTTATCGTGACCAAAGAAGGCGACAATAGCATCAAAACTTTTGAAGATTTGAAAGGTAAAAAAGCAGCACAATCCTTAACCAGTAACTACGGCAAAATCGCCAAAGCCAATGGTGCAGAACTCATCGTCGTCGAAGGTTTAGCACAAGCCTTAAAATTAATCACCCAAGATCGCGCCGAAACTACCGTGAACGACCACTTGGCAGTCTTGGATTACTTCAAGAAACAACCAAATTCCGGTTTAAAAATTGCCGTAAAACGGGATGACAAAGTGCCTTCCGGCTTCGCGGTACTAAAAGGTGAAGAACCGCTAGTCGAAAAAATTAACCAAGCATTGGAAGAGCTAAGAAAAGACGGCACCTTGAAACAAATTTCAATCAAATGGTTCGGCGATGACATTACTCAATAATTTTCTCGCCTCACTTCCCTTTATGAATGCAGAAAGAGCTGATGAAGTCATCAGCTCTTTTTGGCCTATGTTGGAAGCGGCTATTGATAAAACCATTCCGTTAGCCGTGATTTCCTTTTTTGCCGGTGTCGCTATTGCGTTACTGGTGGCGCTGATTCGCATTGTGGAAAAACCAAATTTCGGTATGCGTTTATTGCAAATACTTTGCCGTATTTATGTTTCCACCATTCGTGGTACACCGATGTTGGTGCAGATTTTCATCATTTTCTACGGATTACCGGAAGTAGGGATTAAGCTCGATCCGTTTCCAACAGCAATTATCGCCTTTTCCATTAATATCGGCGCTTACGCTTCAGAAACCATTCGCGCGGCAATTTTATCCATTCCAAAAGGACAATGGGAAGCCTCCTATTCCATCGGCATGAATTATTATCAAACTTTCACTCGCACCATCATGCCACAAGCTTTGCGCGTATCGGTGCCACCATTGGCAAATACCTTTATCAGCAACGTGAAAGATACGTCTTTGGCATCGTTAGTATTAGTGACGGAAATGTTTCGCGTGGCACAAAACATCACTGCGGAAAACTATGAATTTATTATGATTTATAGCGAAGCCGCACTGATTTACTGGTGCATTTGTTTGATATTGTCCTTTGCACAAGATCGTTTGGAACAACGTCTATCCCGCCACCTCAAGGCCTAAGGAAATCCTATGTTAGAAGTGAACAACATTCATAAAACATTTAATGGCAATCCGGTGCTAAAAGGGATCGATTTTCACATTGAGAAAGGCGAAGTCGTGGCGATTCTCGGCCCTTCTGGCTCCGGCAAAACCACCTTTTTACGCTGCCTAAACTTATTGGAACGACCTGAACTTGGCACACTGCGTTTTTGTGATGGAAGTTTAACATTGGATTTTTCTCACAAAATCAGCAAAGCCGATGAATTGAAATTACGCCGTCGCTCATCCATGGTGTTTCAGCAATACAATTTGTTCCCCCATCGCACCGCACTTGAAAATGTGATGGAAGGCATGGTTGTGGTGCAAAAGAAAAGCAAAGCGGAAGCAGAACAACGTGCTGTGGAATTACTCACCAAAGTGGGTTTAAAAGACAAAATGCACTTATATCCGTCGCAACTCTCCGGCGGTCAGCAACAACGGGTGGGCATTGCTCGCGCATTAGCGGTTCAACCGGATATTATTCTGCTGGACGAACCCACCTCGGCGTTAGATCCGGAATTGGTGGGCGAAGTGCTACAAACGTTAAAGTTACTGGCACAAGAAGGTTGGACGATGATTATCGTTACCCATGAAATGCAATTTGCCCGCGATGTGGCCGATCGCGTTATTTTGATGGCTGACGGGAATGTGGTGGAACAAAACAGTGCGCGCGAATTTTTTGAAAATCCACAACATGAACGTACTAAGCAATTCTTGTTGCAGGCAAAAATTCCCGTTTGCGTGGAATATGAAATTTAACCCGTTCTTTATAGCGCAATTTGCGGAAAATACTGTTCGCTGAGTGCAACAAAATCCGCTAAAGAAATCGACCGCACTTTTGCATCATTTGGCAGAAGTGCGGTTAAATTTCTCGCCAAAATATCATTCTCTAAGACAAAACAGGGAGCATGACAACGCGCCAACACATCCGCTTGTTTTAACGCTAATAACACGCCATCCTGCCATAACACCACCGCATCCTGCGCCGTGGCATTTAGCAAATAATGTTCCAGTTCCTTTTGTGAATAATGCGCTTGAGAAAAAGTATAAAGCATAATCAGAAAGTCAGAATTTTTTCACATTGTTGTAGGCGTTGTAACAACGCTTGACGCGACAACACGTCACAATCCAAGACGAAATCCGCAGGTTTTAGCTGAAATTGCTGCAGTGAATCGGCACACACATAGCGCTGTTCAATATCGTATAAATCCAATAATTTCAACGCACTTGCCGTGTCTTTTTGCAACAAGACTTCCGCTTGTTGGTGTTTTTGCAAGTTCAACACGCCGTCATCTAGGAAAAACACCGCAATGTCTTCTTCCGCACAAAATGCCGTCGCGGCAAGCAACGCATCTAATCCTTCCCGTGTATTGGCCGTGCCGTAAGGCGCATGACGAAAAATAAAGGCAAGTTTACTCATACGGTTATCACCCGATCGGCTTGAAGCAACGCTTGGCTAAATTCACCTAAGCCGGCAAGTTGAAAAACGTCCGCTAAACTGACCGCACTTTTATCCGCCGCTGACTCGCTGTCCACCACGCCACGGCGTTGCGCGGCGGCAACACATAAATGTAACGGCACATTAAACTGGCGAGAAAACGCTTGCCATGCTTTGACTAAATTGAATTCATCATTGGCCGGATACACCAAAGCATTGCCATTGCTGACACCGTCCTGATAGAAAAAGATTTGGCGGATATGATGTTTTTGAACCAGCTCTTGCGCTAACTGATAGGCAAGAAAAGCGCCTTGGCTGCCATAAACCGGCTGTTTAACCACCAATACGTATTCCATGATTATTCGTCCTGATCCTGTTTAATTTGGCGAATATATAAATACACGGTATGCCGGGAAATATTGAGGCGTTCCGCCACCAAATTGATCGCATCTTTAATGTCGAAAATGCCTTTTTCATACAAAGAAACGACGATTTGGCGGTTTTTATTATTATTTGCCACCATACGGTCGGAAGTCACTTCCTCAATGGTTTTTTCCACGGTTTGAACCACCAATTCCTCTACCGAACTGGCAAAGTTCACTGCAGAGGTTTCATTGTGATCCGATGCCGGGATAAAGTTTTGTAGGAATTGCGACATAGGGATATCTAAATTAATGTTGATGCAAAGCAGGCCAATGATACGTTTTGCGCTGTTACGAATCGCGATAGTCACTGACTTCATCAAGCCGCTGCTTTTCTTGGCGCGGGTAAAATACGGTTTACTGACGCTTTCCGATTTCATATTGTGCAATGAACGCAACGCAAGATCCGTCATAGGCGAGCCCACTTGGCGGTTGGTGTTATGTCCGTTAGCGATGTAAATGGCGGAGTGTTCTAAATCCTCAAAAGAATGTAGAACGATTTCACAATGTTGCCCGATGAGCGCACTGACACCGTCAACCACGGCAATATAGGAATTTAAAATTGTGCGATCTTCGTCGGTAAAAGGGCGTTTATCTGTGAGCATGAAAGAGCATGTTGGTATTTATTCAAACAAATGACCGCACTTATCAGTTCAACACCGAAAAGTGCGGTCGTTTTTTTAGTTATTTTTTCGCAGGAATCACATCTAAGACTTCGACGTCAAAATAAAGTGTTGAGTTTGGCGGAATGCTCGCACCGGCACCGTCTTTGCCATAAGCCAAATCCGGTGGTAACACCAATTCGATTTTGCCACCTTTTTTCACTAATTGCAGACCTTCAGTCCAACCTTTAATTACTTGATTTAACGGGAATTCTGCTGGGGTACCGCGTTGTACGGAGCTATCAAACACCGTTCCGTCAGGTAATTTGCCTGTATAGTGTACTTTTACGACATCTGTCGCGTTGATCGCATTGCCAGAACCGGCTTTTTCGACACGATACAATAAACCCGAAGCGGTTTTCTTCACACCATCTTTTTTAGCAAATTCCGCGGCAAATTTATTGCCTTCCTCTTCGGCTTTCTGTGCCACTGCAGCAGCACGTTTTTCACTCTCTGCTTTTAATTTAGCATCAATGCCTTGCAACGCAGTCGCGATGTCTTTGTTGTCTTCCAACTTAACTTTGCCGTTTAATACATCGGCAATCCCGGCCACCACTTTTGCGTTGTCGTAGTCAATAACGCCTTTTTGTGCATTGATAAGGCCTTGTAAATCAGTACCAAATAACACACCAACGGCATAAGAAGATTCTTCTTTGAATTTAGCATCGTTTTGTTCTGCGGCTAAAACGTTACCGGAAATGACCGCACTTAACATAAGCGCTAAAGCGGAGACTTTTTGAATTTTTAACATTGTGTTCAATCCTTTATAATAAGTGACAGATGCGTTGGATAGGGTAAAACGGATTCAACAAATTCACAACATTTATTTAGGAAATTATTATGTCGATACAACAACATTTAGAACAGCGAATTGCCGAGCTGGAAATGAAAGTCACCTTTCAGGAAACGGTGATTGAAGAATTGAATCAAGCGTTAATCGAGCAGCAATTTATTTTAGACAAAATGCAACTCCAGCTCCGTTATGTGGTGAATAAAATGAAAGACATGCAGCCTTCCAATATCGCCAGTCAAGCGGAAGAAACTCCACCACCACATTATTAACCCTAAAAAAACAAAAAGGACGTCAATATGACGTCCTTCTTTATTCTGTCTATAGGATGATTATTTCGCGAAATACGCTTCTAAATCATCGCTACCACCGATGTGTTTACCGCCGATGAAGACTTGTGGCACAGTCGCACGACCGGAAACCGCACGTACGCTCACGATAGTTGCATCATGACCTAATACGATTTCTTCAAAGCTTAAGCCTTTGTCATGTAACATTTGTTTTGCTTTTGCACAGTATGGGCAACCAGGTTTAGTAAAGATCGCGATGGATTCTTGAACTTGGTGTTGTGGTGCAAGGTATTTCAACATGGTGTCGGCATCAGACACTTTGAACGGATCGCCCGGCTCGTTTGGCTCAACGAACATTTTTTCTACTACGCCGTTTTTCACGAGCATAGAATAACGCCATGAACGTTTACCGAAACCTAAATCTTCTTTACCTACCAACATACCCATGCCTTCGGTAAATTCACCGTTACCATCCGGAACAAAAGTAATGTTTTCTGCTTTTTCATCTTCTTTCCATGCGTTCATAACGAAAGTATCGTTCACGGAAACCACAAGAATGTCGTCAACACCGTATTTTTTGAATACTGGTGCTAATTCGTTGTAACGTGGTAAGTGGGAAGAAGAACAAGTTGGGGTAAATGCACCCGGTAGAGAGAAAACGATAACAGTTTTGTTATCAAATAATTCGGATGAAGTTACATCAACCCATTGGTCGCCTTGGCGAGTGCGGAATGTCACTTGAGGAACTTTTTTACCTTCCATATTGGACATGATTTTTCTCCTATTAATGATGTGGAACGGATTAGAAACTGCTTTACAAAATCTAAACAGATTCTAAATGACGATGAATTATAGGTAAAATTATGATATAGTCACAATCAATTAATTCTATTCTTTTAATTGTTACTTTCTATAATGAGGACCTATGAATATTCGCGATTTAGAATACCTTGTTGCTCTTGCTGAATACAAGCATTTTCGTCGTGCGGCAGATTCTTGTCATGTCAGTCAACCCACCTTAAGCGGCCAAATTCGTAAATTGGAAGACGAGCTCGGCATTATTTTATTGGAACGTACTAGCCGTAAAGTCTTATTCACTCAATCAGGTTTACTGTTGGTTGATCAAGCCAAAACCATCCTACGTGAAGTGAAATTATTAAAAGAAATGGCAAGTAATCAAGGCAAAGAAATGACCGGTCCATTGCATGTTGGCGTCATTCCAACGATTGGGCCTTATTTAATGCCGCATATTGTTCCAATGTTACAGGAGGCTTTTCCTGAACTCGAATTATTCTTGTACGAAGCACAAACCCATCAATTATTGGAACAATTGGAAACCGGGCGACTGGATTGCGCTATTGTCGCCTCCGTGCGTGAAACAGAACCGTTCATCGAAGTGCCGCTATTTAACGAAAAAATGCTACTGGCCGTTTCCGAAACCCACCCTTGGGCAAAAGAAGAGAGCATTCCAATGAGCATGTTGAAAGATCGTGAAATGTTAATGTTAGATGATGGACACTGTTTGCGGAATCAAGCCCTTGGCTATTGTTTCACTGCCGGCGCAAAAGAAAATTCACATTACCAAGCAACCAGTTTGGAAACCTTGCGTAACATGGTAGCGGCCAATGCCGGTATGACCTTAATACCACAACTTGCCGTTCTTAGCGAAGGTGCCCGTGGCGGTGTAAAATATCTGCCATGTCATGCACCGCAGCCGGCGCGTGATGTCATTTTAGTTTACCGTCCCGGTTCCCCATTGCGTGTACGTTATGAACGCATTGCTGAAGCCATTTCTAACTCAGTTAAACCTCTTTTAGATTAATGGAGTAAAGCATGGTCGGTATTCGCGCACAACAAAAAGAAAAAACCCGTCGAGCTCTCATTGATGCCGCGTTCAACCAGCTGACGGCGGAAAAAAGTTTTTCCAATTTAAGCCTACGGGAAGTGTCTCGCGAAGCCGGCATTGCGCCGACCTCATTTTATCGACATTTTCGCGATATGAACGAATTAGGTCTCACCATGGTTGACGAAGCAGGACTAACCCTACGTCAACTCATGCGACAAGCACGTAAACGTATCGCCAACGGTGGCAGCGTTATTGTGATTTCAGTGGAAACCTTCTTTGAATTCATCAATAACAGCCCAAACGTATTCCGCCTGTTATTGCGAGAAAGTTCCGGCACATCCCAATCCTTCCGTACCGCAGCCGCCCGTGAAATCAAACATTTCATTGATGAACTGGCAGAGTACATCGCTCACAAAAACAACTATTCCCAATACATTGCCTACGTACAGGCGGAAGGCATGGTAACCATTGTCTTTACTGCCGGCGCCAACGCCTTGGACATGAGTAAAACAGAACGGGAACAGTTAAAAGAGCGGTTGATTTTACAGCTCAGAATGTTAGCTAAAGGCACTAAACACGCAGCAAAAGACCGCCATGACATCGATTAATATCAAAAAATTACTAAAAAACGCGGTTTCTTTATTGCTCACTTTACTGATCATGAGCAGTATCTTAGATTTTATTCGCAAACCGACTGTACCGGATAATCTCAACGCTACGGCGTTATACGATTTACAAGGTAACCCGTTTTTTCTGCCACAACTGGATCAAAACAAGCCAACAGTACTTTATTTTTGGGGAACCTGGTGCAGCTACTGTCGTTACACCTCGTCAGCAATTAATGATCTGGCGAAAGAAGGCTATCCTGTGGTTTCCGTTGCATTGCGTTCAGGTTCTACACAAGATGTGGCGAATTATCTGGCGGAACATCAATATGGTTTTACCACGGTCAACGACCCGCAGGGAGAAATGGCAAATCAATGGGAAGTAAGCGTCACGCCCACGATCATCATTTTGCATAATGGCAAAATGGACTTGGCAACAACAGGGTGGACAAGCTATTGGGGCTTAAAAGTGCGGTTGCTTTTGACGACGTTTTTATAAGAAAAAACACATTTAAAACCTATCACAAAAAACCAACATTTTTTGAACATTGGAGTTGCCAACAGCATCAATCATCGAACAATCAAGCCTAACTTAATTGTGAATGCTTTTACCTTGATGAGTAAATCAATTACAATGAGCGACAACTTTCATATCTAGTAAGAGGACAGAACTATGATTATCGTAACCGGTGGCGCAGGCTTTATTGGCAGCAATATCGTCAAAGCATTAAACGACATGGGCCGTAAAGACATTTTAGTGGTAGATAACTTAAAAGACGGCACAAAGTTCATTAATTTAGTGGATTTAGACATCGCTGATTATTGCGACAAAGAAGACTTCATCGCCTCCATTATCGCCGGCGATGATTTAGGCGATATCGATGCCGTTTTCCATGAAGGCGCATGTTCTGCCACCACAGAATGGGATGGTAAATACATCATGCATAACAACTACGAATATTCCAAAGAGTTGTTGCATTACTGCTTAGATCGCCAAATTCCGTTCCTCTACGCGTCCAGTGCCGCCACTTACGGCGACAAAACCGAATTCCGCGAAGAACGCGAATTTGAAGGTCCGTTGAACGTGTATGGCTATTCCAAATTCTTATTCGACCAATATGTGCGCGCCATTTTACCTGAAGCGCAATCACCGGTGTGCGGCTTCCGTTATTTCAACGTGTACGGCCCACGTGAAGGCCACAAAGGCTCTATGGCAAGTGTCGCGTTCCACTTAAATAATCAAATTCTCAAAGGTGAAAATCCGAAACTCTTCGCCGGTAGCGAACACTTCCGCCGTGATTTCGTTTATGTAGGCGACGTTGCTGCGGTGAACATTTGGTGCTGGCAAAACGGCATTTCCGGTATTTTCAACTGTGGCTCCGGCAACGCAGAATCTTTCGCTGAAGTAGCAAAAGCCGTGATTAAATTCCACGGCAAAGGCGAAGTGGAAACCATCCCATTCCCGGAACATTTAAAATCCCGCTACCAAGAATACACCCAAGCGAATTTAACCAAACTCCGCGCTACCGGCTACGACAAACCGTTTAAAACCGTGGCAGAAGGCGTAGCGGAATATATGGCGTGGTTGAATAAATAATTACACCTTGCTATTCAAAACAAAAATAAAGTGCGGTTAAAATTCATTACGTTTTTTAACCGCACTTTTAGCATAAGGCAAAGCATGAATATCCTAATTATCGGCCCCTCTTGGGTCGGCGATATGATGATGTCGCACAGTTTGTACCAACAACTAAAACTTCAATATCCAAATTGCCAAATTGATGTGATGGCACCGAACTGGTGTAAGCCGTTGCTGGCACGTATGCCCGAGGTGCGTAACGCCATTGAAATGCCGCTCGGACACGGCAAATTTGCGCTGTGTGAACGTTATCGTTTAGGCAAAGCATTACGTCATCAGTATGACATGGCGATTGTGTTGCCGAACTCTTTAAAATCCGTGTTTATCCCTTTGTTTGCGAAAATTGCCGTGCGCCGTGGTTGGAAAGGAGAGAGTCGTTATTTTTTACTCAATGACTTACGTAACAATAAACGGGATTACCCAATGATGGTACAGCGTTATGTGGCATTGGCGTTTGAGAAAGATGCGGTGCCGAAGGCGGCAGATATTCCCGTTTTAAAACCTTACTTAACCGTTGAGCCAACCCAACAGGCAGAAACCTTAAAAATATTTGAAAAACAGACCGCACTTTTAGGCAATCGCCCGATTATTGGTTTTTGTCCGGGGGCCGAATTTGGCCCGGCAAAACGTTGGCCACATTATCATTACGCTAAACTGGCCGAAATGTTGATTGAAAAAGGCTATGCTGTGGAATTGTTTGGTTCACCGAAAGACGTAGAAGCCGGCGAACAAATTCGCAATGCATTGCCTGCCAAGTTGCAACCGTTTTGTTTAAATGTATCGGGACAAACCAATCTGAATCAGGCGGTAGATTTAATTGCTTACTGCACGGCGATCGTGAGTAACGACAGTGGTTTAATGCATATCGCGGCAGCCACAGCTCGCCCGTTAGTGGCGCTTTACGGCCCAACCAGCCCAACGTACACACCGCCATTATCCGATAAAGCAGAAATCATCCGTTTAATTGAAGGCGATTTGATTAAAGTGCGTAAAAGCACCGACAGCGCAGAAGGATATCATCAAAGTTTGATCGATATTACGCCACAAAGCGTATTCGAAAAACTCACCGCATTACTGAATAAATAGTTAATCACCGCCAAAGTGCGGTGATTTTTTTGATAAATTCGTTGGGGGATAAAAAGTAAAAGATCTATACTACGGCTTTAATTTACTCTTTCGGAGTTGTTATGCCGGATCGTTCTCCTAATATCACAACATATGATCCTTTCGGCAGCTTGTTGGGTTATGCGCCCGGCGGCGTTGCCATTTATTCTTCAGACTATAATACGGCAGATTCGCAGGAATACCCTGACGACGCCGCTTTTCGTAGCTACCTGGGTGGCGAATACATGGGCTATAAGTGGCAATGTGTGGAATTCGCCCGTCGCTATCTTTATCTCAATTACGGCATGGTCTTCACTGATGTGGGCATGGCGTACGAAATTTTTTCCCTGCGTTTTCTACGCCAAGTGGTGAATGACGCATTGTTACCGCTACAAGCCTTTGCCAATGGTGGCAAGCGAGCGCCGGAATGTGGCGCATTGCTGATTTGGCAAGAAGGGGGCGAGTTCAAACACACCGGTCATGTGGCGATTATCACCGAGGTACTGGCAGACAAAGTCCGTATCGCAGAACAAAATGTGATTCACTCCCGCCTACCGAGCGGTCAACAATGGACCCGTGAATTGCCAATGACGGTAACAGAGGATGGTTATCGCTTACAGGATACTTTCGAGGATACAGAAATTCTCGGTTGGATGATTCAAACGGACAACGAGGAATTCAGCCTGCCACAACCTATGCCCGAACCGAATAAACTCAACATTTATGCGGAACACATTGAGAATCAAGGGCAGTTTTCAGCAAACTGGCTGGATGAAACAAAACCGTTAGAGGCGGCTTATATTCAAGCAATGCAAGGACATCGAGTGAATCATGGTGATCAATATCGTTATTTTGCGCTTTCCGAAAGCGCACAACATGAACTGATTCGCGCCACAAATGAATTGCATCTCATGTATTTGCATGCTACCGACAAAGTCCTCAAAGACGATAACTTATTGCAATATTTCAACATCCCAAAACTGCTTTGGCCTCGCCTGCGGTTATCTTGGCAAAATCGTCGTTATCAAACCATCAGTGGACGATTAGATTTCTGTCTCGATGAGCGCGGTTTGAAAGTGTATGAATACAATGCTGATTCCGCCTCTTGTCATGCTGAAGCGGGCGCAATCTTGCCTCGTTGGGCAACACAAGCCGGCCTCACTGCGGGGCAGGATCCGAGCGAAGGTTTACTTAATGCGTTGGCAGATACATGGAAACACAGCCATGCGACATCGTTAGTCCATATTATGCAGGATTACGATGCTGAAGAAGATTATCATGCCTTGTTTATGCGTGATGCCCTGACACAAGCCGGTTTTAAAACGAAGATTATTCACGGCACGGAAGGCCTCCACTGGGATACGCGCGGACAATTATTAGACGATGAAAATCAGCGTGTCCAAAGCGTATGGAAAACCTGGGCGTGGGAAACCGTGCTGGAACAATTACGTGAAGATGCGACAGGGCGTGAAGTTGCTCCGCCGATTCGCACCGGTTATCCGGAAGATAAAGTGCGGTTAATTGACGTGTTACTTCGTCCGGAAGTACTGGTTTATGAACCTTTGTGGACAGCTATTCCAAGTAACAAAGCCATTTTGCCGGTGTTATGGTCGTTGTTTCCAAATCACCGTTATTTGTTGGAAGCGGGATTTGAACTGACACCAGAACTAATTAAAAATGGCTATGCACAAAAACCAATTGCCGGTCGTCGTGGGGATAATGTGAAACTCATTGGCGAATGTAAAACCGTGTTAGACAGTACAAACGGCCGTTTTGATAAACAGGAAAACATTTACCAGCAACTTTGGTGTTTGCCGAAAGTAGAAGATCAATATGTACAGGTATGCACTTTTACCGTAGGTGGACATTATGCCGGGAGCTGTTTACGTTCTGACCCAACTCGGGTAATTGTCGGCGATAGCGATATGCAGCCGTTGCGCATCTTAAGTGATAAAACATTTACACAGAAAGTAAAATAAATTTAAGAGAGATCAAAATAGGCACCTCCAAGGTGCCTATTTGTTTTTAAAGTGCGGTAAGAAAACATAATGTTTTCAGTTAGCCGATTTATTTTTTGTCTTTTGACGCTTCCGGTTTAGCCTCTGCGCCTTGTAACCAGCCCGGCGCCACTTTGCTCATATCCGGTAAGTTGTGCGCGATACCTTTATGGCAGTCAATACAGGTTTTGCCATTTTCTTGAGCAAATTTATGCATTTTTTGTGCCACGGTTTTTTGTTGGGAGAAGTCCATACGATCCATTTTGTGACAGTTGCGACATTCTTGTGAATCGTTGCCTTTCATCCGTGCCCATTCATTTTCTGCCATGTGCGGACGACGGGCGTTAAATTTCTCAAGGGTATCGGTTAAGCCCATGTAATAAGCATACACTTCTTTTGCCGCCACCACTTTTCGCCACATTTTCGGACCAAATTCATGTGGAACGTGGCAGTCCGGGCAGCTTGCGCCCACACCGGTACGGGTTTGATAGTGTACACTGTGCAAATATTCCGGATAGGCATCATTGGTGTGGCAACTTGCGCAGAATTCTTCTGTGTTTGTTTGTGCTAAACCGTAGTTGAATCCTACCCAAGACAAAATACCGCCGATAAATGACAATACAATGATAGTTCCTACTGCGATACGACTAGGCGATCTAAACCAGTGCCAGAATCTCTTGAGGATGTTGTTTTTTTTGTCTGACATAATCACCTCTTATTGTCCATAACCTTTCATTGGTTTAAATTCGTTTGGCACGATTGGCTCAACATCAGATTGAGATACGTGACATTGCAAACAGAAATAACGGCGTGGAGATGAACTTGAACCGATATTGCCATCACGATCGGCGAAGTGCGTTGGGCTGATGCGTGTTGCACCGGTAACGCGAGACGCTTCAACGCTGTGGCAATTTAAGCATTGGTTAACATTTTTCGTGATTTGGTAGTTTTTTACACTATGCGGTACCATTGGAGGTTGGTTGACATAGTTTAATGCCGGCAATTCGCTTTGTTTTGGTGCATCGTGGAACGCTGGTTTGACACTCTCCGGTGAATTATTGAAAAAGTCGCCGGCACCTGTGTTGACCTGGTCCGCCATGACGGATGTTGCAAACAATGCCGTCAATACAGCACTACCAAAAGTAAAGAGGTTTTTTCTACTCATTTTTAATCACTCCCCCGAATGATGGAAATTTTTTTATTTTTATTGGTTTAATGTGACGACAGGAATGTCGTTATTAAACCTATGGCTAAAGGTAAATACTTTTTCAGGACAAACGTCAATACAACGTCCGCAACTGATACAATCTTGTGAAAGCACAAGGAGGCTTTCGCTGTTTTTTCCGTGTAATGGTGAGCGTAACACTTGCGGTTCCGGGCAAACGTTGTAGCAGTCCATGCAATTATCACATCTTGCACGGTCAATGACTTTGACCCGAAGCAAGCTTTTTGCACCGATAACGCCATAAGTTGCCCCGATTGGGCAGAGGTGTCCACACCATCCGTGTTCAACAATGAATAAATCAAAGAAGAAGACAACGAGAATTAACCACACTGTTGCGCCAAAGCCATAAATTAAGGCTCTTCCTAAGGCGGCAACGGGATTAACCCATTCCCATAATAATAAGCCACTGACGACACTACCAGCTAAAATCATCACTAAGATGGCGTAGCGTAAACTGCGTGGAATTTTTGCCGTTTGGCGAATGCCTAACTTACGGCGAATCCAAGCAGCACAATCAGTTACGACATTTAGCGGACAAACCCAACCGCAGAATACTTTGCTACCCAGTAACGCATAGGTAATAAAAATAATTAATGCGCCACTCAGTGTGAGAATTCCCGGTAAATGGCCGGTGGCGAGGCTTTCTAAGGTAATTAGCGGATCGCTTAATGGAATCACATCAAACAGCAAGCTTCCACTATAATTGCCTTTTAAAATCCAAACGCCGAAGTAAGGCCCACTTAAAAACATCAACAAAATGCTTAATTGGGTTAGGCGTCGCCAAAATAAGAAACGATTGGCGTACCACCACCCTAGCTTTTCTCTGGCTTCTCGTCCGGCAAATTTTGGAGCATTAGCCATTACTTACCTCCTAATACCGGTGCCAAAATAGGTTCTGGAATCTCTTCTACACCTGCCGCAGGAATGGCTCCTGCCGGTGGAACGACACCGTTCGGTAATCGGGTTGGCATGGAGATCAAATCATTTGGCGCAAGCGAGTGCCCGGCTTTGGATTTTTCTTCCCAACCTAATCGGTAATGTTTGCCTAGCATACCTTTCGCTAAGGACATTGGAAGCACTTTGATTGCTGCTTCTTCCAATACGCAAGCTTCTTCACATTTACCACAACCGGTACAAGCATCTGAGTGTACGGTTGGAATAAACATGGCGTGTTTTCCGGTACGCTCATTACGATGACTTTCTAACGTAATGGCTTTGTCGATTAACGGACAAACCCGATAGCAAACATCGCAACGTAACCCTTGCCAATTCAGGCAAGTTTCATGATCCAACAAGACTGCAAGTCCCATACGGGATTGGTTAATATCCTGTGCATCACGATCTAAAGCACCACTCGGACAGGCATGCGCACAAGGAATATCCGGACACATTTCACAAGGCTTATCTCGCGCAATGAAGTACGGCGTACCGGCTTCCATTGGCGAAAGCAAGGAGGCCAAATGCAACATATCGTATGGACAAGCTTGGACACACTGACCGCAACGAATGCAGGCAGCAGCAAACTTTTCATCATCCTCAATGGCAAATGGTGGGCGTAATGCCACCCCCTCACGGGCTAAGCTTTGTTTTTGTTGTAAACCTAATAAGAGTCCAAGACCCACTAGCCCCCCCGCAGTACGGGTTGCATCTTTGAGAAATTTTCGGCGTTCAGGCGTGACAGTCGGTTTTTTCATTGTCTTAATGACCGCACCGAAGTGCGGTCGTTTTTTTCATTGTTTATTAAGCTTTTTCCACTTTCACCGCACATTTTTTGAAGTCGGCTTCTTTGGAAAGCGGATCAGTTGCATCTAAGGTGAGCTTATTGGCTAACTGACCGGCATCAAAGAAAGTGGTGTAAACCAAGCCTTCCGGCACTTTATTACGACCACGGGTATCTAAGTAAGAAATCATTTCACCACGACGTGAAGCGATTTTAATCTTGTCGCCATGACGTAATCCGCGTTTTTGCGCATCGTTCGGGTGCATCCAAACTACGTTATTTGGGAAAGCACGGTGCAATTCCGGTACACGACGGGTCATTGTTCCTGTGTGCCAGTGCTCTAACACACGACCGGTACATAACCATAAATCGTATTCTTCATCCGGTGATTCTGCAGGTGGCTCATAAGGTACAGCAAGAATGATCGCTTTTTTATCCGGATAGCCGTAGAACGCCACACCTTCGCCTTCTTTCACATACGGGTCAAAGCCTTCACGGTAACGCCATAAGGTTTCTTTACCGTCAACAACCGGCCAACGTAAGCCGCGTGCCTTGTGATACATATCGAACGGCGCTAAGTCATGACCATGACCACGACCAAATGAAGCATACTCTTCAAATAAGCCTTTATGTAAATAGAAACCGAAGTGATAAGATTCATCGTTTAATTGACCTTCAGCAAGGTCACTTAATGGGAATTTATCAACATTACCGTTGCGATATAATACCTCATATAAAGTTTTGCCTTTATATTCCGGATTTTTCTCAAGAATCTCTGCCGGCCACATTTCATCGGTAGTGAAGTATTTAGAAAATTCTACAAGTTGCCATACATCAGATTTTGCTTCACCTGGTGCTTTCACTTGTTGACGCCAGAATTGAGTACGACGTTCCGCATTACCGTAAGCCCCCTCTTTTTCTACCCACATAGCAGTTGGAAGCATTAAGTCTGCCGCTAAGCAGGAAACGGTTGGGTATGGGTCGGATACCACGATAAAGTTGTCCGGATTACGCCAGCCTGGGAAGGTCTCTTCGTTAATGTTTGGACCACCTTGCATATTATTGGTACACATTTGCCATAACACACGCATTTTGCCGTCTTTTAATGCACGGCTTTGCGCAACGGCATGGAAACCTAACACATCTGTAATTAATCCTGTAGGCAATTTCCAAATTTTTTCTGCAATTTCACGGTGTTTTGGATTGGTCACCACTAAGTCTGCCGGTAAACGGTGGATAAAGGTACCTACCTCACGCGCTGTACCACAGGCGGACGGTTGACCGGTTAAGGAGAACGGACCGCAACCCGGAATAGAAATTTTACCGGTTAAGAGGTGAATGTTATAGATTAAGTGGTTCGCCCACACACCACGTGTATGTTGGTTAACGCCCATGGTCCAATAAGACACCACTTTACGTTTTGGATCCGCATACAATTTCGCAAGCTCTTCCAATACATCTTTTGGCACACCGGACATTTCGTGAGCTTTATCTAAGGTGTATTCAGAAACTAAAGCTTTTAATTCTTCGAAGTTACTGTCATACATCTTACCGCTGTTTGGATGTTTAGCGGCTTTTTGTAATGGGTGATTATCACGTAAACCATAACCGATATCGGTTTCACCACGTTTAAATTTGGTATGTTTATTAACGAAATCCCAGTTAATGGCATCGTTTTGAATTAAGTAATTGATAATGTAGTTTAAAATAACCAAGTCCGTTTGCGGTTTGAAGATTAAACCATAATCGGCTAATTCGAAACTACGGTGTTCATAGGTGGAAAGTACCGCCACTTTAACATCCGGATTGGATAAGCGACGGTCAGTAATACGGGACCATAAGATCGGGTGCATTTCCGCCATGTTGGAACCCCAAAGCACAAAAGCTTCGGCATTTTCGATGTCGTTATAACAACCCATCGGTTCATCCATACCGAAAGTACGCATGAATGCAACCGCCGCAGATGCCATACAGTGACGGGCATTTGGGTCGATGTTGTTAGAGCGGAAACCCGCTTTCCAAAGTTTGGATTTTGCGTAGCCTTCAAAAATGGTGGTTTGACCGGAACTGAACATCCCAACACCATTAGGGCCAAGCTCTTTAATCGCAGCTTTGAATTTTTCTGCCATGGTTTTAAAGGCGACATCCCAGCTAACCGGTGTGAAATCACCGTTTTTATCGTATTTACCGTCTTTCATTCGTAACATTGGCTGGGTTAGACGGTCTTTACCGTACATGATTTTCGGTAAGAAATAGCCTTTGATACAGTTTAAACCACGGTTTACTTCTGCATCCGGGTCACCTTGGGACGCCACAACGCGACCGTCTTTTGTCCCCACTAATACAGCACAACCGGTACCACAGAAGCGACATACCGCTTTATCCCATTTGATTTCGGTTTCAGCGGCTTCTACATTTTTTACCGGAATTGCAAGTCCGGCAGCGGTTGCTGCAGCCATGGCAGCATTCGCTTTCATAAAGTCTCTACGACTTAAATTCATAGTGTTTTCCCCCCACTATATGATTTTTGAGTTATTCAGGCTGTTCATCTTGTTGATGATAAATCAGCGAAACGGTAATAACACCGTCAATATCTTTCACAGATTCCATGTTGTTAAGCAAAATATGCTGATCGTGAGATTGCATTACCGCAACAATCTTGCCGATTTTTTCATCAAAAGTTGGCACTTCTGTGTGTGGAATGGCTAAAAGTGCGGTACGAATTGCCGGTATTTTTTGGGGGTTTCCTTGCACCACCAAACCGACAACGTGCCAGTCTTTCGCTTCTTCCATTGATAAGATTTCAGTTTTATTCATCATTGTTAGGATACATAATTTTTATTGCATTCACTGGACAACTGTTTAAACAGGCACCACACCCATTACAGTTCACCACGTTTACCATCGGCTTTGCTATGCCACCAATTTGTAAGCGGAATTGAATGGCATTTACCGGACAGTTATCTTGACAGCTACGACACTCAATTTTCTGTTGCGTTAAGCATAAATAGGTGATTTCTACCTTGTGTTCCCAAGGTTTCTCATCTATTAAACGAAAAATCGGTTGCTTACAAACATCCACGCATTTATGGCAAAAAGTACATTCACCCTGGCTAAATTGTACTTGCGGAAAGCCAGCCTCACCCTTAATTAAAATATGTGTTTCACACACTTTAATACAGTCGTCGCAACGGGTGCAATGCTGAATAAATACTTGATTATCTTTGCTCCAAGGTGGTCGAATACCATTAAAACCGTGTTTTTTTTGTTGTTCTGTCCGTAACGATGACAAGAAAGAACCACGTAAAAAATGGCGCCGTGAAACATCAGGCGTTGTCATTCGTCTTTACCTACCAAACCTACCAATCTATTTTTAGATCCTAAATCTTAATTCCTTCATCGCCAATTAACATAACCATAAATGAGTATTTACCTAATCTTCTACTCTCAATTTGTTTTAGATCAAACTCCATTTTGGGTTTGCCCTTATTCTCCATAAAAAAACTCTTATAAAAAAGATCGCACTTTTTGTTAAACTAGCTTCACGTTTTCCATCAAGGTTTTTTATTGTGAAAATCAAGCATTCTGTTTCTACCCGCATAGCTAACTATCTCATTATAATTATAATCTTTGTTGGCATTATCAGCGCATTTAGTTTAACACTAATGGAAGGTAATCGTTCCTATGCAGAAGCAATTAATGTGTCCGGTTCCTTACGAATGCAGAGTTACCGCTTACTCTATGAAATCGAACACACTCCCCAAATGGTGGAAACAAGCCTACGCCAATACCGAATTAGTTTACATTCAAAGTCTCTGCTAGAAATTAATTATCATCCTTTCGCTTCAAAAGAAGTAAAAGATGCCTATCACAATTTGATTAAACGTTGGGAAGGCATGGAATATCTAGCACGAGAAGGTGACCTTTCAGAATACAAAAAAAACATTGCCAATTATGTGGCGCAAGTGGATCAGTTCGTGTTTGCCTTACAACATTCAGCAGAAGAAAGATGGATTTGGGCATTATTTGTCATTATTTTTTCTATGTTACTCATCGTCGCCATGGTGTCTTATGTAAATTGGTATACTCGAAAAGCCGTCGTGACGCCACTAGAGCAACTAACACGCGCCAGTATTCAAGTACAAATGGGAAATTTCAACCATATTCCCTTAGATCTTAAGAAAGAAGATGAATTAGGTCATTTGGCACGTACTTTTACCAAGATGTCTTCGGAGCTAAGCAAGTTATATTCCGGTTTAGAAGCAACGGTAAATGAAAAAACACAAAAATTGCAACAAACCAACCACTCTTTAAGTACGCTGTATCACTGCTCACAGCTTGTCACCACCAATAAAATTGATAGTAAAATTTTACAGTTAGTCTTACAAAACATCATGTTCAGCGAACATTTGCGTTATCTGGAGCTAGATGTATTGGATATGGCACATTGGCACATTTGCTTAGGTGAGAAAAATGACTGCTTAGAATTACAACAAACAGAAGTGTCTATTGAGGGGGAAATATTGGCGGTGTTGTATTGGCAAGCCGGGCTTCCTTGCCCAGATTTACGCACCATGCAAAACTTAGCACAAATGCTAAGTCGCTCTTTATATTTCCAGCGTACACAACGTCAACAAGAACAGTTATTGCTCATGGAGGAACGTTCTATTATTGCGCGTGAATTACATGATTCGTTGGCACAAGTTTTGGCATTTTTACAAATTCAACTGACACTGCTTAAACATAACTTAAATAAAGACGAACCCGATTCTAAACAAAAAAGTTTGATGATCATTAAACAGTTTGAACAAGCCTTGAGTGATGGTTACAGCCAGTTACGCGAACTGTTAGCCACTTTCCGTTTAACCATTCAGGAAGCCAATTTGAAACTCGCGTTAGAACAAGTAGTTGATTCCTTACGCAATCAAACAGACATCCAAATGAGCGTAGATTGCTCTTTGCCTTCACAAAGTTTTAATGCTCAACAATTAGTTAACGCCTTGCAAATCGTACGCGAGGCGGTACTTAATGCCATTAAACATTCACAAGCCACGCTCATTGAAGTCATCACTCGTACAAATGAAGACGGCGAACAAGAACTCATTGTGCGTGATAACGGCATTGGTATTCCAAGTTTAGAAGAACCGGATGGACATTACGGACTTAACATCATGCACGAGCGTAGTGCACAACTCAACGCCAAGCTCACCATTACTAATCAAGCAAGTGGCGGCACAGAAGTAAAAGTCACGTTGGCGCACGTATCATCTTAATTCAGAGGAAATTATGCAGAATTTACAATCGTTTCACACCTTTGCTATTCCGGCACATGCCGAAAAAATCCTGGAAATCACCTCCATTCCTCAACTGAAACAGGTATGGGACGAGTGCCAACAAGAAAATCTGCCTGTGTTGTTTTTAGGGCAGGGTAGCAATGTGTTATTTGTCGAGGATTTTGACGGTGCCGTACTCATTAACCGTCTGCTTGGCATTCAACACGAAGAAGACCAGTCTTTCCATTATTTACACGTTAATGGTGGCGAAGTATGGCACGATTTAGTGCAATGGAGCATCGAACAAGGCATTTACGGCTTGGAAAATCTCGCCTTAATCCCGGGTTGCGCCGGTTCCGCCCCCATCCAAAATATCGGTGCCTATGGCGTCGAATTTAAAGACGTGTGCGATTATGTAGAGGTATTAAACTTAGCTTCCGGCGAACAATTCCGTTTAACCAATCCCGAGTGTGAATTCGGCTATCGGGAAAGTGTGTTCAAACATAAATACGCACAGGGATATGTCGTAACGGCCGTCGGATTAAAACTGGCAAAAGATTGGAAACCGGTATTGAAATATGGCAACTTGGCAAACCTAGATAAAAGTGCGGTCAGTTCTGCGGAAATTTTTGCGGAAATTTGTGCCGTTCGCCAAAGTAAATTACCCGATCCGAAACAATTTGGTAATGCCGGCAGCTTCTTCAAAAACCCTGTTGTTTCGGCCCAACAATTTGAGCGTTTACAACAAGAATACGCGACGATTCCGCATTTCCCACAAGCAGACGGCAGCATAAAATTAGCCGCAGGTTGGCTTATTGACCAATGCAACTTAAAAGGCTACCAAATCGGCGGTGCAGCCGTACATCAACAACAAGCCTTGGTTCTTATAAACAAAGGCAATGCCACTGCATCCGATGTGATTGAATTGGCACATCACATTTATCATTTGGTAGCACTTCGCTTCGACATTCAATTACAACCAGAAGTACGTTTTATCGGCAAGTACGGTGAAGTGGATAGTCAACAAACCATCAGTTAATTACAGGAACACCATGACTTTTAACGAAATTTTAGTCGTATTACCGACAATTGAGCATCTAAGTGAAATCAAAATTTTAGAAAACGGTAAACAGATTCATCAAATTCCGGCTGTGCCCGGAAAATTAGGCTCATTACGGGTATATAACGCGCTTGCAGAGGAATTTAACGGGAAATTAGACCGCACTTCTGCCCAGAAAGGCTTGCAACTCTTCGCTGAGCATACGGAAGATGCCCGTCAGTTTCCGGGTAAACACCCAAATATTGATTTATTACTGCGCGTGATTGAACAAGACTTGTGTTATCACATTGAGGCTTACTAATGGAACAGCAAAAACCATTTCCTATTCCCGTCAATTATTTCAGTATTGTTTTAGGCTTATCCGCGTTAGGCTTGGCTTGGCGTTATGGCACGCATACTGTAGGACTGCCTTCGATTGTTAGCGAAACCTTGCTAGGTTTAGCGACTATCATTTGGTTGATATTTATTGTGGCTTATGGCGTGAAATGGTTACGTTTCCCTCAGCAAGCCAAAGAAGAATTACATCACTTAATTCTGGGCTGTTTTATCAGTTTAATTCCCATTACTACCATTTTAATTGGCTTGGCTGTCTTGCCATATACCTTACCATTATCCATAGGATTAATTATATTAGGGATCATAGGGCAGTTGGGGTTCGCCGCTTTCCGTGTCGCCGGCTTATGGCGCGGCATTCACAAAGCAGAAGCCGCGACACCTGTTATGTATTTGCCAACCGTAGCAACTAATTTTGTCAGCGGCACCGCATTAGGCTATTTGGGGTATAGCGATTTGGGAATGCTCTTTTTTGGTGCCGGTGCGTTTTCGTGGCTAAGCCTTGAGCCGGCAATCTTGCATCGCTTACGCAATTTAGAGCCTGTTGCATCCACTATCCGTCCAGCGATAGGCATTCAACTTGCACCGGCATTTGTGGGTTGTTCCACTTATTTCACATTAAATGGTGGTGAAGTAGATTTATTGGTGAAGCTATTCGTCGGTTATGGTGTATTGCAACTATTGTTCTTAATCCGTTTATTACCTTGGTTATTCCAAAATGGTTTCACGGTTTCATTTTGGGCATTCTCGTTTGGACTAGCATCCATGGCAAACGTGGGATTACATATTTATCAAGGTACATCAAACCCTATCCTAAGCGTTATTGGCCTATCCCTATTTTGGTTTGCTTCAATGATGATTGGCCTATTGATTTTAGGAACAATTTACCTCATGATGCGCGGTCGTTTTTTAGTAAAATAAAAGAACTTTCAGGCGGAAATTTGGTCATATAAACGATGAAAATACAAATTCCAATCGCTAAAACCGATTGAAATTCTCATGAATTGTGTTATAACTGGGCTCATTCAATCAAGCCTGGTGACTCTAGTAAGAAGGAAGATGATGGATAAAGAAACTCAAACCATGATGTTAGTTCCCCAAGGAAGCTTAGAAGCCTATATTCGCGCAGCGAATGAATACCCGATGTTAACGGCGGAAGAGGAAAAGGAACTTGCGGAACGTTTGTATTACCACGAAGATATTGAAGCAGCAAAAAAACTCGTGTTATCTCACTTACGCTTCGTTATCCATGTTGCCCGTGGCTATTCCGGTTATGGCTTGCCGCAAGCGGATTTAATTCAAGAAGGCAATATCGGTTTAATGAAAGCAGTGAAGCGTTTTAACCCGGAAGTCGGTGTTCGTTTAGTGTCTTTCGCAGTGCATTGGATTAAAGCGGAAATTCACGAATACGTTTTACGTAACTGGCGTATTGTGAAAGTCGCAACGACCAAAGCACAACGTAAGTTATTCTTTAATCTACGCAAAACAAAACAACGTTTAGGTTGGTTTAATGAAAACGAAGTGGACATGGTTGCCAATGAGTTAGGCGTCTCTCCGCAAGATGTCGTAGAAATGGAATCGCGCATGACCGGGGCGGATGTCACCTTTGATTTACCAACCGATGATCATGACGAAGAAACCTATGCGCCAGCATTATACTTGGAAGACAAAGGGTCCAATTTTGCCGCCGAATTAGAAAATGAAAACTATGAAGCACAAGCCACTGATCAACTTGCGGTGGCTCTAAATAATCTTGATGCACGTAGCCAAGACATTATCAAGGCCCGCTGGTTGGATGAAACCAAAGCTACGTTGCAAGATTTGGCAGCAAAATATAACATCTCCGCAGAACGTGTTCGTCAGCTAGAAACTAACGCACTAAAAAAATTAAAAAGTGCGGTCAGTTTTTAACGCGTTTTGACGCTCATATAAAAGAGAAAACCCGCTCCATTGAGAGCGGGTTTCTTTTTCCAACGAAGTTATTTCGCCGGAATTTCTGCTAATAATTTCGTGATCAAAGACCAATAAATTTGTACTGCCGGAATATGAACCTTCTCATCCGGTGAGTGCGCATTTTTGATTGTTGGCCCGATGGAAACCATATCCATATTCGGATAGATTTTCTTCAGTAAACCACATTCCAGACCGGCGTGAATCACTTTGATTGTTGGCTCATAGCCCAAGACGTCCGCATAGATTTTATGGGTTAAATCAACAATTGGTGAATGCGCTTGTGGCTCCCAGCCCGGATAAGAACCGGAGAATTCGGCACAAGCACCACTTAATGAAGCAAGCGATGTCAACATCTCAGCAACATATTCTTTGCCGCTATCAATGAGTGAGCGTACTAGAATCGTGGCTTTAATTTGATTCTCTTCAGTTTTTAATACGCCAATACTGAGGGATGTTTCCACGGTGTTTTCTAGTACGTCGCTATTACGAATCACACCATTCGGTAGCACGTTCAAGAAATGAATCACACGTTGTGTCGTCGCCGCAGTAAAGGTTCTCTCAGATTTCTCAGTAGGCTGCAAATCAAAAGTAAGATTTGGTTCAATTAGTGCCAGCTCAGCTTTTAATAAAACAGCAAAATTTTCCACCGCACTTTTTAGTTGAGCCACGTCACCATTGAAGTTCAACGTTGCAAACGCTTCACGCGGAATAGCGTTACGAATAGAACCGCCGCGAATGTCACTTAAAAGGAAATCAAAGCGCGGTTGATTTTGGGAGAGTTTTGCTAAGAAACGCGCAAGCACTTTAATCGCATTGGCACGTCCAGTATGGATATCGCAACCGGAATGTCCACCACGCAACCCCTTAAGAATAATTTGATAACTGTAAGAGAAAGCGTTGTCTTGATATTCCACCGGCAATGTCACATTCGCATTTTCACCACCTGCACACCCTACATAAATTTCTGCGTTTTCTTCTGTGTCAGTGTTAATCATGATGTCGCTTTGTAGCCAGTTTGGACGCAATCCGATAGCCCCTTCCATACCACGTTCTTCTGTCATAGTGAGTAGCACTTCTAAATCAGGATGGGCGATATCATCACTGTCTAAAATAGCTAACGTCGATGCCATACCAATACCGTTGTCCGCCCCTAAGGTCGTATCTGTAGCACGCACCCATTCACCATCAATATAAGGACGTATAGGATCGGTAGCAAAATTATGTGAGCTACCTTCATTCGCTTGCGGCACCATATCCAAATGCGCCTGTAAAGCAACTTTTTGACGATTTTCCATGCCTTTTGTTGCCGGTTTACGGATTAATACGTTACCTACATCATCTCGTTCAGCGTAAAAGCCTTTCCCTTTTGCCCAGTTGATAATGAATTCCGCAAGTTCATTTTCTTGGTAGGATGGATGTGGGATTGCACAAATTTGATCAAACCATTTCCATAATAAATTCGGACTTAATTGTTGTATTTCTGACATAGTTCCTCCTTAAAAAATTAGGGAAAATAATAGCATAAAATGCCATTTCGGGTTATCCTAACGCAATTTTTATTTCCAGGGCGATGCCCGTAAAATTTTTAAAAGGTGTGTTTATGAGTGAAAAATATGTTGTGACGTGGGATATGTTCCATATGCACGCACGCAAATTATCCGAACGTTTACTTCCTGCTTCCCAATGGAAGGGCATTATCGCGGTCAGCCGTGGCGGCTTATTTCCTGGCGCAGTACTTGCCCGCGAGTTAGGTATTCGTCATGTAGAAACTATTTGTATCGCCAGCTATAACCACGATAAACAAGGTGAATTGCAGGTCTTACATGCTGCTCAATTAGAAAACGGTGGAGAAGGGTTTATCGTCATTGATGATTTAGTAGATACCGGAAATACTGCACGCGCCATTCGTGAGATGTACCCGAATGCTCGTTTTGTCACTGTTTTCGCAAAACCTGCCGGTGCTGAATTGGTCGATGATTATGTGGTTGATATTCCACAAAACACATGGATAGAACAACCTTGGGATATGGGCATTTGTTTTGTTCCACCACTTGCTAGAAAATAAAAATAATAAAAAAAAATGACCGCACTTTATTTCATTAAAGTGCGGTCATTTTTTATTGTGTTTTCATCAGATTCGTTT
>CAUPZK010000024.1:0-36033 GCA_963515835.1 uncultured Aggregatibacter sp. | reverse complement strand
ACGATGTATCTATTGAAGATTTAAAACAATTCCGTCAATTACATTCCAAAACTCCGGGACACCCAGAGTTTGGTTATACTCCGGGTGTTGAAACCACCACCGGTCCACTAGGTCAGGGTATTACTAACGCGGTAGGTATGGCGATTGCAGAGAAAACCCTTGCAGGCCAATTTAACCGTGACGGTCACAACATCGTGGATCACCACACTTATGTTTTCTTGGGTGATGGCTGTTTAATGGAAGGGATTTCCCACGAGGCTTGCTCTTTAGCGGGGACTTTAGGTTTAGGTAAATTAATTGCGTTCTACGATGACAATAACATTTCTATTGATGGTCATGTTGACGGTTGGTTTACTGATGACACACAAAAACGCTTTGAAGCTTACGGCTGGCAAGTAATTCCGGCAATCGATGGTCACAACCCGGCACAAATTATTGAGGCGATCAAACTAGCGCAAGCAGAAACCAATAAACCGACCTTAATTATTTGTAAAACCATTATCGGTTTCGGTTCCCCGAATAAATCTAACTCTCACGATTGCCACGGCGCACCATTAGGTGATGAAGAAATCGCATTAACCCGTAAAGCACTAAACTGGAATTACGCCCCGTTTGAGATCCCGGCCGATATTTATGCACAATGGGATGCAAAAGCGAAAGGCGCAGAATTAGAAAAAGCATGGCATGAAAAATTCGCGGCTTATGCGAAAGCTTATCCGGAATTAGCCGCTGAATTTACCCGTCGTATCGAGAAAAAATTGCCGGCTGATTGGGCAAGAGAATCTCAAGCCTTCATTGACCATTTACAAGCGAATCCGGCAAGCATTGCCAGCCGTAAAGCATCACAAAATGCCATTGAAGCTTACGCGAAAGTGTTACCGGAATTACTCGGCGGTTCTGCCGACTTGGCAAGCTCCAACCTCACCCTTTGGTCCGGTTCTAAACCGATTCGCGCGACTCAAAACGTGGATGGTAACTACCTCAACTACGGCGTACGTGAGTTCGGTATGGCGGCAATCATGAACGGTATTGCGCTCCACGGCGGTTTCATTCCTTATGGCGCAACATTCCTCATGTTCATGGAATATGCCCACAACGCGATTCGCATGGCTGCTTTGATGAAACAACGCAGCTTATTCGTGTTCACACATGATTCCATCGGTTTAGGCGAAGACGGTCCAACCCACCAACCGGTTGAACAAACCTCCGCATTACGCTTAATCCCGAACTTGAACACATGGCGCCCTTGCGACCAAGTAGAATCTGCCATTGCTTGGAAAGCGGCGATTGAAAGAACCGATGGCCCAAGCGCATTAATTTTCACCCGTCAAAACTTGGCACAAATGGACCGCACTTCTGAGCAATTAGCTAACGTGGCGCGCGGTGCTTATGTATTAAAAGACTGCACTGGCACGCCGGATCTGATTTTCATTGCGACCGGCTCTGAAGTGGAATTGGCAGTGAAAGCCGCAGAACAATTAACCGCAGAAGGCAAAAAAATCCGTGTGGTTTCTATGCCAAGCACGAACGTGTTCGACAAACAAGACGAGGCTTATCGCGAAGCCGTATTGCCAAGTGCGGTGACTAAACGTGTGGCTGTTGAAGCAGGTATTGCCGACTTCTGGTACAAATACGTGGGTTTCAACGGTCGTATCGTTGGTATGCACAGTTTCGGTGAATCCGCACCGGCAGACCAATTGTTCAAACTCTTTGGCTTCACGGTGGATAACGTGGTGGCTAAAGCGAAAGAAATTCTTTAATTTCAGACCGCACTTTAAACAAAAAACCACCTCATAAAGAGGTGGTTTTTTCTTATAATTCAAATCAATGAAATGAATGACCAGTCGTTTCTTTCAGAATTTTTATTCTAGTCAGGTTTTATGCCTTTAAAAGAATGATTAGACCTTTTTTGAGAGGTAATATGAGGCAAAAGAAATAAAGGGAGGAGGTATGATAAAACGTTGTGCTTGGTCGGAGGAGTTGCCAATTTATCGAGATTATCACGACAACGAATGGGGCAAGCCACAATTTGATGAGCAGAAATTATTTGAAAAGCTATGTTTGGAAGGGCAGCAAGCGGGGTTGTCTTGGATTACGATTTTGAAAAAGCGAGAAAATTACCGAAACGCTTTTTTTCAATTTGAACCGGAAAAAGTTGCCCAAATGACGGCGGAAGACATTGATCAATGTATGCAAAATCCGGGATTGATTCGTTACCGGGCAAAGCTAGAAGCCATTGTTAAAAATGCGCAGGCATTTCTTGCTATGAAAAAGTGCGGTGAGAATTTCAGTGATTTTATTTGGTCTTTTGTGAACCATCAGCCGCAAATGAATGATGTCCCCGATCTTTCGGTTGTTCCGGCGCAAACGCCGACGTCTATTGAAATGTCAAAAGCGCTAAAAAAACGCGGTTTTGTGTTTGTCGGTCCAACTACCTGTTATGCCTTTATGCAATCCATGGGATTGGTGAATGATCACTGGAATCAATGCCACTGTAAATCGCCGGATTAAACAGTGCGATCCCCCTTATTTTCCCGTATAATCACGACATTATTTGGCTAGAAAAATGGTTGTCCAATGAAGAAAAATGCTTATACCTTAATTTCACTGTCAATTTTGACCGCACTTTATAGCGCAACAAGTGCTGCCGATTTAGCAAAACAATGTTTATCCGGCGTACCGCACTTTAGCGGTGAGGCGGTGTCCGAAAATCCAAATGATTTGCCGATTTACATCGAGGCGGACAGTGCGGAAATCAACCAATCTAACGGTGGTGTTTATAAAGGTAACGTAGATATCAAGCAAGGTGCTCGTCATTTGCAATCTGCGGAAGTTGAGATTCAACAGACAGGTGAAGGCGATAACGTACAACGTTATGCGTTTGCACGTGGTGGTTTTGATTACCGGGACAACCAAATTAATCTTTTGGGTGACGATGCGAAAGTGCATTTAAACAGCAAAGATACAGATATTCAAAATGCCAATTATCAATTAGTGGATCGCCAAGGTCGTGGCGCGGCAGAAAGTGTGGAATTGCGTGATGACTATCGTGTGATGAAAAATGCCACCTTTACCTCTTGTTTGCCGGACGATAATTCTTGGTCTATTTACGCCAATGAAATGCGCCAGCATGTAAAAGAAGAATATGCGGAAATGTGGCATGCCCGTTTACGCGTACATGGCGTGCCGGTGTTTTATACACCGTATTTACAGCTTCCAATTGGCGATCGCCGTCGTTCCGGTTTACTTGTGCCGGTTGTGGGACATTCCAGCCGTGACGGTTATTTCTATGCTCAGCCGGTGTATTGGAATATTGCGCCGAATTTTGATGCTACGATTGCGCCAAAATATATGTCTCGCCGTGGTTGGCAAGTTAACGGTGAATTTCGTTATCTTAGTGCCTTGGGTGAAGGGCAAATTGCCGGTGAATATTTGAATGATGACCGCTTAAGTGATTATGTCAGCGACAACCGTAAACGTCATTTATTCCATTGGAAACACAATGCGGCGTTTGCACAGGATTGGCGCTTAGATATTGATTACACCAAAGTGAGCGACAAACGTTATTTTACTGATATTGATTCCAACTATGGTAGCAGCACCGATGGCTATACGAATCAAATCGCGCGTTTAGCCTATTATCAACCGAACTACAATATCGCCCTTTCCGCCAAACAATTCCAAATTTTTGATGAAGTAGATGTTGGGCCTTATCGTGCGTTACCGCAAATTGATTTCAATTATTACCAAAACGGTTTGCTTGACGATAAGCTCGATTTTAAACTCTTTTCTCAAGCGGTGCGCTTTGATAATGACAGTGCAAGCATGCCAAAAGCGTGGCGTTTCCACCTTGAGCCAAGTTTAAATAGTACGTTGTCGAATCGTTATGGTAGCGCAAATTTTGAAACTAAATTATATGCGACCCATTACCAACAAAAGCGGGGTAACGCAGCGGACGCCGAGGATGTTGAACATCATGTGACTCGCGTGATCCCACAATTTAAAGCGGATTTCCAAACCGTATTGGCGAGCAATAAGAGTTTCTTAGACGGCTACACACAAACCCTTGAGCCGCGTGTGCAATATTTGTATCGCCCTTATAAAAACCAAAGCAATATCGGCTCAAAACGAAATTCAGAGTATCTTGGCTTTGGATACGATTCTTCATTATTGCAACAAGACTATTTCTCTTTGTTCCGCGACCGCCGTTATAGCGGTTTAGACCGTATCGCGTCGGTGAACCAAGTGACGGTTGGTGGAACAATGCGTTTCTTTGATGAAAACAAAGAAGAGCGTTTTAATGTTGCCGCCGGACAAACCTATTATTTAGAATCTTCACGCATTGACGATGATCCACGTAATAAAACCTCCGGCTTATCTTCTTCTTGGGCGGTTGAGTCTAACTGGAAGATTGATGAACAATGGCACTGGCGTGCGAGTTTTCAATACGACCAACAGTTAGAACAAATTTCTTTGGCAAATACCGGCATCGAATTTAATCCAACGAACCATAATGTTATTCAGTTAAATTATCGTTATGTAAGTCGAGAATATATCGATCAAAACTTAACATCCAATGCTCAAGGCTACAATCAAGACATTAATCAGTTAGGGATTCAATTCGGTTGGGAATTAACGGATAACTGGGCAATCGTTGGGCGTTATTACCAAGATCTTTCTTTGCAAAAACCGGTAGAACAATACCTTGGTCTGCAATATAACACGTGCTGTTGGAGTGTTGGTGTGGGAGCAAGACGTTATGTCACAAGCCGTCAAAATCAAAGAAACGATGATATTTTTTATGATAATGCCATCGGCGTGACCTTTGAATTACGTGGTTTCGGCAATGATCACCAAAGCGGTATCGAAAATATGATGAGACGCGGCAAATTGCCTTATCTACAAGCGTTCAGCTTATATTAACCGTATGAGATAAATAAAAAACGTGAGCCATAAGCTCACGTTTTTCATTTTTAGATGGTATTAAAGTGCGGTCGTTTTTCTCTGTGTTTTTACGTTGCCAGAGCGCTCTGTAATCGCCCTTTGTTCTGCGCTAAAACAGTTTCTGCCTGCGCTTTATCTAATCCGCTCAACAGTATCATAATCGCTAATTTTGCATTGCCATTGGTGGTGTGTAAGGTTTGTTCGGCGGTAGTTTGGTCGCAATCAGTTGCTTGCATGACGATGCGAATGGCGCGCGCTTTGAGTTTTTGGTTAGTGGCTTGTACGTCCACCATGAGATTTTGATAGCACTTGCCAAGACGAATCATGGCGGCGGTGGTGAGCATATTCAACACCATTTTTTGTGCGGTGCCGGATTTTAAACGACTAGATCCGGTGAGGGCCTCGGGGCCGACAGCAGTGGTAATGGCAATGTCGGCAATGTCACTCATGACTGCGTTCGGGTTGCTAACCAAAGAAATCGTGGTGGCGCCAAGCTGTTTGGCATACTGCAAACCGCCAATGACATAAGGCGTACGCCCACTGGCTGCAATCCCAACCAACACATCTTTGCGACTAAAATGAATGTGACGTAAATCCTGTTCGCCTGCTTCGTGATTATCTTCCGCCCCTTCCACAGCGTTGCGTAAGGCGGTTTCGCCACCGGCAATTAATCCCACGACCATGCTTGACGACACGCCAAACGTTGGCGGGCATTCGGACGCATCCAGTACGCCAAGGCGACCGCTGGTGCCTGCCCCCATGTAAACCAAGCGTCCGCCCGCCTGAAATGCCGCCACGATGTGTTCTACTGCCTGTGCGATTTGTGGCAAATTTTTCTCCACGGCGAAAGCCACTTGCTTGTCTTCATGATTTAACAACGTGACAACCTCTAACGGCGATAAAGCATCAATGTGCAAGGTGTTTGGATTGCGTTGTTCGCTTAACATCGTTTCAAGCGTTTTTAATAAATTATGTTCGCTCATGCCTGTTTCTCCGCAGGAAAAATTGCGCCTAAACTGACCGCACGTTGGGCGCCGGTCACACTTGGTAAATTAGACGGTTGGTTGTGTAAACGACGATAGGCAAGCCAAGCAAAAGCAGCGGCTTCCACATAGTCTGCATCCAAGCCTTCCTCATTGGTTGGACGGCATTGCCATTGTGGTAATAGCGCTTGTAATCGTGCCATCAGCAAGCCGTTTTTTGCACCACCGCCGCAGACCAATAAACGGCGTGGTAATGACGTTTCCAGTGGATTTAACGCAAGAACGATGCTTTGTGCGGTAAATTCTAACAAGGTAGCTTGTACGTCTTGTGGTGGTATCTCGCCTAAAAGTGCGGTGGTTTTTTCTAATGTTTTTTCAAGCCATGTCGAATTGAACAATTCGCGCCCGGTGCTTTTCGGTGGAGGCAGCTGGAAATAAGGATCTTTCAGCATTTCCGCCAATAATGCCGACCGCACTTTGCCACTACGCGCCCATTGCCCGTCAGTATCATAAGATTTTCCTAGATGGCGTTCGATCCAACCGTCCATCAGCGCATTGCCGGTACCGGTGTCGTAGCCAATAATCGGTTGATGAGGAAACAGGACGGAAATATTGCTGATACCACCGATGTTCAGTACCACCGTCGCCCAGTTGTCATCATAAAACCACGCTTGATGAAACGCCGGCACTAACGGCGCACCTTGCCCGCCAAATGCCATATCTTTACGACGGAAATCCCCAATAACATCAATACCGGTGAGGGCGGCAAGCAGATTCATGTCGCCTAATTGCATGGTGAACGGAAAATTACCTTGTGGCGCATGCCACACAGTTTGTCCGTGGCAACCGATAGCGCGAATTTGCTGTGGTTGCAGTTGGTGATGGGTGAGAAAATGATTGACCGCCTCAGCGTAGAGTAAGGCTAAGCGCTGATCTAATTCACCCAGCTGTTGCAAGGTGGCGCTGCCTTGAGAAATTAATTGCAATAAATCTTGGCGCAAATCTGCCGGCATCGGGGTGAATTGTGCCGCGATAAATTGCGTTTTTTCGCCAAATGTCATCAGCGCGATATCCACACCGTCCAAACTGGTGCCGGACATGATGCCGAGATAATATTCTTGTTGCATGGCGGCTTATCCTTAACTTAACTCGAAATGGCAAGAATGATATACTAGCGCACAATTTTTAGCGAACAAAAGAGACATTTTTATGACAACTCAAGCACTCAGCGTCGTCATTTTGGCGGCCGGCAAAGGCACACGCATGTATTCCGATTTACCTAAAGTCTTACATCCGATTGCGGGCAAACCGATGGTAAAACACGTTATTGATACGGCGAAACAACTTGGCGCGCGCAATATTCATTTGGTTTACGGACACGGTGGCGATTTGATGCAACAGCGTTTGGCGGCGGAACCGGTGAATTGGGTTTTGCAAACAGAACAGCTCGGCACAGGGCATGCGATGCAACAGGCTGCACCGTTTTTTGCGGATGACGAAAATATTTTGATGGTGTACGGCGATGGACCGATGATCACGCCTGAAACCTTGCAAAAGTTGATTAATGCCAAGCCTGAAAATGGCGTTGCTGTTTTAACGGTGGTATTGGATAACCCAACAGGATATGGCCGAATTTTACGTGAAAACGGTAAAGTCATTGGGATTGTGGAGCAAAAAGATGCCTCACCGGAACAACGGGAGATTCGTGAGATCAATACGGGGGTTTTGGTTGCTGACGGCGCGAGTTTTAAGAAATGGCTTGCTCAGTTAGACAATAATAATGCGCAAGGCGAGTATTACATTACAGATGTCATTGGGCTAGCAAATCGTGATGGGCGTGCTGTTGTTGCAGTACAAGCTGAGGATTTTATGGAAGTTGAAGGTATTAATAACCGTCAACAATTAGCGCGCATGGAGCGTTATTTTCAGCGTAAACAAGCGGATAAACTGATGTTGGCAGGCGTGATGTTGTTAGATCCTGAGCGTTTTGATTTGCGTGGCAACTTGACTCACGGCAAAGATGTTGAAATTGATGTTAACGTGATTTTAAACGGCGAAGTGCGGTTGGGAAATCGGGTGAAAATCGGTGCCGGTTGTGTGCTGACAAACTGTGACATCGGCGATGACGTGGAAATTAAACCGTATTCTGTACTGGAAGATGCTACCGTGGGTGCCAAGGCGGCTATCGGTCCATTCTCCCGCTTGCGTCCGGGCGCCGAACTGGCAGAAAACACCCATGTCGGCAACTTTGTGGAAATTAAAAAAGCACAAATCGGCAAGGGATCCAAAGTGAACCACTTAACCTATGTGGGCGATGCGGAAATTGGTCAAAATTGTAATATCGGCGCAGGCGTGATTACCTGTAACTACGATGGTGCCAATAAATTTAAAACCACTATCGGTGATAACGTCTTTGTCGGCTCCGATAGCCAACTTATTGCGCCGGTGACGATTGAAAGCGGTGCGACGATTGGTGCCGGTTCCACCATCCGTTACGATGTTAAACGCGACGAACTGGTCACCACCCGTGTGCCACAAAAACACGTACAAGACTGGGAAAGACCGAAGAAGAAATAGTTCGGTTTAATCTAAGTATTCACAAGAGCAATATAGCTGTGCTGTATTGCTCTTTTTTATTTATGGTATTTGAGGAATAAAGTGCGGTAGGTTTTTACGGTGTTTTTGTCAGCGAATGTACTGGGTAAAACATGCAACCTACACAAGAAAACCACCAGAATCGGTAGTTTTGATAAAAAAGTGCGGTTAAAAATGTTGAGGTTTCCAACCGCACTTTACCTCGGGATGTGACCCATTGCATGACAAACATTCATTTTGTCATGCCCCGCTATTAAAACATTGGCAACCTATTGTTTTAGGCTGTCACCGAAATTCCCAATAGAGAGTTTGTTGCTCCTTCGATATGTCTTTAGTGTACAAAAATAACATTTAAAAACAGGGAGGCGGATCATATTCTTGAACTTTAATGTCTAAAAAAACATCATTAAATGCCTATTTTTCCCGATTACAGCTTTCTTTTCGTACAAAATTTGACGGTCTTATTTAGGGTGTTATACTCCCGCCACCTTAATTACAGAGAAGAATAAAATTATGCTAAAAAAAGCAACATTGACAGGTTTACTGTTATTTGGCATGTTTTTCGGTGCGGGAAATTTGATTTTTCCGCCAAGTCTAGGTGCCTTGTCCGGAGAGAATTTTTGGCAAGCCATTAGTGGCTTTGTGTTGTCCGGTGTGGGCATTGCCATTCTCACCTTGGTGATCGGTGCACTTAACCCGAAAGGTTATGTGTATGAAATTTCCATAAAAATTGCCCCTTGGTTTGCCACCTTATATTTGGTTGCGCTTTACCTTTCTATTGGGCCATTTTTTGCGATTCCGCGTACGGCAACGGTGGCATACGAAGTGGGTGTAGCACCTATGTTGCCGACATCATTTAGCGCTACCGGGTTGGTTATTTTTACGGTGATTTATTTTATTGCTGCCTATTTGATTGCGTTAAATCCATCTAACATTCTCGACAGTATCGGCCGTATTTTGACCCCAATTTTCGCCCTTCTTATTGTGTTGTTAGTCACATTAGGCTTCTTCCAATACGGCGATACCACACCGTCTTCTGCCCTTGGTGACTATGCGACTTCTGCGTTTGGCACCGGATTCATTGAAGGGTATAACACCCTTGATGCCTTGGCTTCCGTAGCATTTAGCGTGGTGGCGGTACAAACCTTGAAGCAGCTCGGTTTTCGAAATAAACGGGAATACGTTTCTACAGTATGGCTAGTGAGTCTTGTAGTGGCTTTAGGCTTTAGTTTGCTGTATATCGGTTTGGCGTATTTGGGCAACCATTTCCCTGTGCCTGCGGATGTGATGGCATCTGACGCGAACAAAGGCGTGTATATTCTTTCTCAAGCAACACAAGCGATTTTTGGGGCTAACGCGCAAATTTTCTTGGCTGTGATGGTGACCATGACCTGTTTTACCACGACAGCCGGTTTAATTGTTGCCGTTTCCGAGTTTTTCCGTGAGAGTTTCCCTCAGTTAGGTTACAAAACCTATGCTACGCTGTTTACCTTGATTGGTTTCGGTATCGCAAATTTAGGCTTGGGCGCAATTATTCAGTATTCTATTCCGGTGTTGCTGGTGCTCTATCCGATCACGATTGCCATTGTTCTGTTGATTATTGTGAATAAATTTGTGGCGCTATCTAAAATCGGCATGCAACTTACGATTGCGTTAGTGACGGTGATTTCTCTTGGTGGGGTCATTGCAGATCACTATCCATTGGCATGGTTAACAGATTTCCTTCATCATTTGCCGTTTGCGGAGTATTCCCTTTCTTGGCTTACGCCGGCACTGGTGGGGATTGGGCTTTCTCTGGTGTTACCGCAGCGACAACGTAGTGAGACTTTTGAGATGGACTAATAATAGTGACGGCGAATTAAAAAGATTCGCCGTCTTTTTCTGAAAAACGTTTTTAAAATCGACCGCACTTTGGGCAATAGACTGAAAGTGCGGTCTGTTTTTTCTGTGTTTTTATTTTGCTTTTACTGCTGCAAACGCCTGTTCCATGTCGGCGAGGATGTCATCAATATGTTCTAATCCGACGCTGATACGAATTAAGTCAGAGGTGACACCTGCGCGGTTGAGCTCTTCATCGCTTAATTGGCTATGCGTGGTGGTGGCCGGGTGGCAGGCAAGAGATTTTGCATCACCGATATTTACTAACCGTAAAATCATTTTGAGTGCATCGATAAATTGGGCACCGGCTTCGCGACCGCCTTTAATACCGAAGCTTAACAAGCCGGATGCGCGTCCACCGAAATCCCGTTGAATCAATGGATTACGAGGATCTTGTGGCAATGCAGGATAGTTAACCCAAGTGACTTGCGGGTGGTTTTGCAAATATTCAGCGACTTTTAAAGCATTCTCGCAGTGGCGTTCTAAGCGTACGGAGAGCGTTTCCAGCCCTTGTAATAATATGAAAGCACTCATTGGGCTGATGACGGCACCGGTATTGCGTAAGCCGACAACCCGCACGCAACCGATAAATGCCGCGGCACCGAGTGCGTCAGCATACACAACGCCATGATAGGATTCGTCCGGCTGGGTCAGCGTCGGGAACCGTTTCGCTTGGGCTTTCCAATCAAATTTACCGCCATCAATAATCGCGCCGCCTAAGGTGGTGCCATGACCGCCCACGTATTTGGTGAGGGAATGGACAACGATATCTGCCCCTAATTCTAATGGGCGACAAATCATTGGGGTCGCAACCGTATTATCTACCACTAACGGCACGCCTGCCTGATGGGCAAAATCTGCGAATTTCGGCAAATCCACAACATCAATGGTTGGGTTACAGATGCTTTCACAGAACACCAATTTGGTTTTGGTATCGGCGAGTTTCATAATCTCTTCCGGTTTGCTCGGATCCACAAAACGGACTTCAACACCTTTGCGTTTTAGGGTTTGGGTGAAATAGGTGACAGTGCCGCCATAAATACGGTTAGAGGAAATAATGTTATCGCCGGCTTCAGTTAAAATTTCGAGCACATAGTTAATTGCCGCCATGCCGCTTGAAGTTGCTACTGCGCCGATACCGCTTTCTAAGGCGGCCATACGCTGTTCTAACACATCGGTAGTTGGATTCATTAAACGGGTATAAATATTACCCGGCACTTTTAAGTTGAATAAGTCGGCACCGTGCTGAGAATTGTTAAACGCGTAACTGGTGGTTTGATAAATGGGCACGGCCACAGCATTGGTCGTCGGGTCTGCATGGAAGCCTTGGTGTAACGCAATCGTATCAAGTTTCATAAAACATCCTATTGTTAATATCTTGTTAAGTAACTCGCAAATACTAATCCTGTGGTGTGAATAAGTCCAACCGAATTTACGATACGGTTATTTTCTTCTCCGCACTCATTGGCATCGAAACTCTGTGCTATGATATCGCGCTCTCACGCCAATGTGTTTTAGATATGATGAAAAAGAGGGAAGGTAAAACGCTTTCTAATAACGTTATGATGAAAAAGAAAAACCAAATTTTAGTGACATTATCCGTGGTAGCGCTGTTAGGTGGTTGCTCGGAAGATGAAGTGCAACGGGATGTATACAACAGTCTGGATGACTGCATCGCGGACTGGATTAGACCGGAATTATGCGAACAGGATAAATCTCAAAGCGCAAACACGGACCCTGTGGCAAATAACAATGGCAGTGTGGCGAGCAGCGAAAATAACGCGGTTGCCGGCGACAATAATGCAACGCCAACGACCACAGCCAGCGGCGATGAAGGCCCTTCTATCGGCAGCGCCATTGCGGGGGCTGCAGCAGGTTATATGATCGCCAAAGCCATGAGTGGTTTTCTAGGCCCGAGTTACAATCCCAATAATCGTGCCGTTTCAACGCCAACAGGGCAAATTATTCGACCGCAAGGCAACCATTCTGTGGGCAAGCCGGTCTTGGTTAAGGGCAGAGCCAGTAGTGCGAACAGCAAACCGATTTCGCGCGGTGGGTTTAGTAGCAGTAACACCAGTAAAAGTGGCGGTGGTTAATCATGAAACGTATCACCGATATCCCAACCCGTCCCGACATGGTGCAACAGCTGCTTGAGGTAGGGTTTGATTATTACAATCTGCCGTCTTCCGATGGCTCGCATTATTGGTCGGACAATATCGCCTACGAATTTACGTTGGCGGAAATCGACAAAATCGAAGATGCTACTAACGAATTACATGCCATGTGTATGGATTTCGTTGCCGATGAAGTCAAACAAGGCGATTACGAGCATTATCGCTTTACCGATTTACAAAAAAATCTGATCGAACAATCTTGGCGTGAAAACGCACCGCTCTTATATGGCCGTTTTGATTTCGGTTATGACGGCGACAATCTCAAAATGTTTGAATATAACGCCGATACGCCGACCTCTTTGCTAGAGGCAGCAGTGGTGCAATGGCAGTGGTTGGAGCAAGTGGAAGGATTACCGAATCGCGACCAATTTAACTGGATTCACGAAGAATTGATTACCCGTTTTTCCGTACTACAACAGCAAAGCGGTAAAACCGGTTTTCATTTTGCCGCCATGGCAGATGCCGGACGGGAAGATTGGGGCAATTTGGATTATCTTGCCGATGTGGCGTATAACGCCGGTTGGCATATTCATCGTTTGACCATTGAAGACATTGGCTACGACAACGACACGCAACAATTTGTCGATCTCAACAATCAACCCATTGAAGCGTTGTTTAAATTGTATCCGTTAGAATGGATGACGACCACCGAATATGCCCAGCATATGCTAAACAGTGCCACACAATTTTTTGAACCGGCATGGAAATTATTGCTGAGCAACAAAGCGCTGCTTGGAAAACTGTGGCAAAAACACCCGAACCACCCGTATTTATTGCCGACCTATTTTAATCGACATGACATAACGGATCGTAAATCCATTTGGGTGAAAAAGCCGTTATTAGGGCGCGAAGGTGCCAACGTGTTTTATTATGAAAAAAGCAACGGCTTGGAGTTTGCCGCCAAAGGTAGTGAACATTCAAATTTCTATGCCAATGCCGGTTATATTTATCAACAGAAATTTGAGTTACCGAATTTTGATGGGATGTATCCGGTCATCGGTTCGTGGGTGGTAGGCGATGTGGCCTGCGGCATGGGCTTGCGGGAAGATTTCACCGCCGTCACCGGCAATGACAGCCATTTTATCCCCCATTATTTTGTGGAATAAAATGGCTTAGTCGTGTTTTACATACACGTCAAAACGGTGATTCTTCGTTTCGCGGGAAAAGTGCGGTGCTTTTTGTGCGAGAAAATCAGCGTAGTCGGGGCGCTTGACCACGACGCGCTGACGGGCGAGTTGAATCGCAGGCGCAAGCAGTTCGTCCGCATCTAAATCGGCACCGACCAAATGTTGAAACACACGCATTTCTTTTTTCACCAAGGCGCTTTTGGCTTTGTGCGGGTACATGGGATCGAGATACACCACATCGGCGAAATCTGAGTCAGGATTTAGTTGATTGATATGTTGATAAGGTAACAGTTGCATATTTTGTTGCATCCACGGGCCGATTTCTTCGTCGGCATAAGCGCGTTGCAAGCCATCTTGTAACAACAAGCGCACCACCGGATGGCGTTCAACGAGTTTCACTTGGCAACCGAGCGCCGCCAATACAAAGGCATCACGCCCTAAGCCTGCCGTCGCGTCAATCACTGTCGGTAGCTTATCTTGTTTAATGCCTACTGCTTTTGCCACCGCCTCACCGCGACCACCACCAAATTTGCGGCGATGTGCCATGGTACCGCCGACAAAATCCACAAATACCGCGCCTAATTTTGGCTCGTCTAATTTGCGTAATTCTAAGCGCGTCACGCCTTCCGCTTCCGTCCACACTAACGCCAGTGGGCTGTCGGGATCATGTGTTAAGCCGGCTTCCGCAAAAAGTGCGGTGGGATTTTTCAGCGTTTTGGTTTCGCAGAGAAGTTGGATGCTCATGTTTATCCCTTTTTCACCAACCAAACGCCCGATTCCATATGTTCCGTGTAAGGAAACTGATCGAACAAGGCGGCTTTTTCAATACGATGGGTTTGGCTGAGGGCTTTCAGGTTATCGCACAACGTATGCGGGTTGCAGGAAATATACAAAATACGCTCATATTGTTGCACCAGTTTAACGGTCTCCGCATCTAAGCCGGCCCGTGGTGGATCAACGAAAATGGTGTTGCATTCATAGGCTTTCAAATCAATGCCTTTTAAGCGATTAAATTCGCGTACGCCCTGCATCGCTTGCGTGAATTCTTCCGCTGACATTCGGATGATTTGTAAATTGTTTATCTGATTCGCTGCGATGTTAAATTGCGCGGCGGCTACCGAAGGCTTGGCAATTTCTGTGGCCAATACTTTACGGAAATTTTGCGCTAGTGCGATAGAAAAATTGCCGTTGCCGCAATAAAGCTCCAATAAGTCCCCGTGGCTGTTACGCGTGCAATCTACCGCCCATTCCAACATTTTGCTGTTTACTGCCGCGTTTGGTTGTGTGAAGCTGTTTTCTACTTGGCGATAAATGTAGTCTTTGCCGTGAACGGTTAGGATTTCATCTACATAATCCTGTTCCAGACAGATTTTCTGCTTGCTGGCACGACCAACAATTTGCACATTAAAACCTTGCTGTTGGAGTTGTGAACGCAAGGTGTGCGCCGCGGTTTGCCAATCTTCCTCCAAGGCTTTGTGATACAACAAACTGACGATAATCTGTTGGCTTTGTGTGCTTAAATAATCGATTTGGAACAGGCGGTGGTGTAATACCATTTGCTGTTTTAACAACGGTAACAATGCCGTCATCATGCGATTAATCAGTTCGCTGGCGATAGGAAAATTATCCACCCGATAACGTTGTTTACTCTGTTGATCGAACATGATGTGATAGAAATCATCGCCTTCGTGCCAAATTCGAAACTCTGCCCGCATGCGGAAATGCTGCGTTGGCGAGGAGAACACCTGTAAATCAGGTGCATTAAATGGCGATAAAAGTGCGGTCAGTTTTTGCTGCTTTTCTGCGAGCAATTCGGCATAACGATCAACGGGTAAATTAAGCATAGCATTCATGGAATTGGCGGTCGTAAAAACAAAAGGCTCGGAATCCCAAGCCTTCTGATTGTTGTTTAAGTCATTAGTCTGCCGAGTAGTCGTCCAGATTATCCACGCCAACCACACCGGATAAGGTGTAAAGGCGTTTGTTGGTAGAGATGCGACTGCGGTATTTTTGCCAGGTCTTTTCGAAGAAGGTTTCCGCTGCACGTTCACCGCGGCAGAAAGCAACAAAGCTTTTTTCTTCCTTGGTTACCGGCTTACGTTCGCCTGAATCTAATGCGCGGAAGGCTTGTCCGTATTGTTCTAAAGTTTGTGCTTCTTTGATGGTGTAATCACCGTGACGGGCAAAACCACGTGGATAGTTTTTGTCGTCAAAAAAACGACGGGTTACGCTAAAACTCTCAGCCATATAATCCTCTAAAAATAGGTATCGAAAATAAAATCGGCAGGCATTAAACCAATTTTTGTTTATTTTTGCAATAAACCTTTTACGGTTTCGACATATTCGCTCACAAAAGTGTTTTCATCATGTGCCAAGCCTTCCATATTCACACGATATTTACCGTTTACATAGAAATCAGGTACGCCACGTACTTGGTATTTTTCGACTAAATGTTGTTGTTTGGTGACTAAACCGTTTACTGCAAAGCTGTCAATACCACCGTCGAATTGTTCGGCAGATACACCGTTATCAATAAAGATTTGGCGAATGTCGTTCATCGAGTTCAGCATATTGGTTTGTGCCGCTTTAAATAATGGCATTTTCACTTTTTCTTCTGCTTTAATTGCAATGGCAAGCGCCCAAGCACGCGTTAGATTTTCAGATTGGCGACCTAAAAAATCCACGTGATATTGTTTGAATAACGTGCCTTCCGGCAGGCTCTCACTAATTTTTTGTGGAATGTGAAATTGTGTTTCAAAGTGATAGCAATGTGGGCAATAAAAAGAGAAAAATTCTAATACTTCCGGTTGCGCGCTGTGTTGTTGCCCTTCTACCACAACATATTGTTTACCTTCCGTTAAGTCAGCCGCTTGAACAGAAACAGATAGCGCTGCTGTCAGCGCTAAAAATAACCATTTTTTCATTTGTTATCCTTAATAATCGATTTATTTAATAATACCGCGCGCTTTTAATAGCGCGGTTTTGAAGTCTTCTTCGTAATCTTTTTTAATGCCGGGAATCGGCTCGAATTTGTCTTTGCCGGCCATTTTTAAGTGATAAATAACGACTTCGTCAGGCAGTTCCGTAAGCGGTTTGTCAAACCCGGCTTCATCAGCGATTTTTTGTAAAATCTGCATTAATGAGAGATCGGCGTCTTTAGACCAATAAGGTTGTAAAAGTTCCAACACTTCATTCAGGCGATGACATTTCATGCGCATTTCCTTATTATTAAAAAATAATTAGGCGAGATCATACTGTAATTAACCTCGGAAGAAAATATGACAATTTCAATTAGTGCCGTCATTCTAGCCGGCGGACAAGCCAAGCGAATGGGGGGAGTGGATAAGGGGTTGCAATTATTGCATAGTAAGCCGCTGTTTCAATTTATTTACGATCGCCTACATTCGCAGGTGGAACAGGTTTCGGTTAATGCTAATCGCAATCAGGCAATTTATGCAACAGCTGGGTTACCGGTATTTAGCGATAATATCGAAGGCTTTCAAGGGCCGTTAAGTGGGATTTTGACCGCGTTGGAACGTGCTGACACGAATTTTGTGTTATTTGTCCCTTGCGATAGCCCCTTCTTCCCGGACAATTTACTGGAAAAATTGAAAAGTGCGGTGGATTTTCACGGCGTTTCTATTGCGTATGTGCATGATGGCGAGCGTGAACATCCCACGTTTTGTTTAATGGCGTGTGGTCTAAAAGATAAACTTGCGGCTTATTTGGCTGCCGGCGAGCGCAGAATGTTGCAGTTTATGCGCCAAAACGGGGCGGTGAGTGTGGATTTCTCAGAAAATAAGGCGGCGTTTACCAATATCAACACATTGGATGAGTTACAGCAGTTTAACGTGCAATCCTCGTGAGCTATTTATTGCGCACCGTAGAAACAGTATAATGAGCGCTACGCTTGAGTTAGTTTGTTTTCTTCCACTGAAATTCAAGGATTTTTATGATTAAGAAACTTTCCATTCTTTTCCTAGCCTCTTTATTGAGTGCTTGTTCCCTTTCCTCGTATGTGCCTTTCATGGGCGACAAAAAAACAGTCATTGACTTAGACGAAGATAAAATTGACCAAAAATCTTATGCCACCGCATATGAGGCTACGGTCGCAACCTACCAAGGGCGCGTGCACAGCGATTTTAATGTAAATTCTTTCGCCAGTGGCGCCAATGATTGGTATTTAGGCCGAATTCTTGTGCCTGTTGAACAAATCAAAGAAAAATTGTATAGCCCACAAGGTCAGGATTCCGATGTTTATGCCTACTACAGCGGCGTTGTACATGCCTCTGCGTTGCAAAATAATTTTGGCAAATTGAATACAAAATGCTGGAGTCTTATCGATACGCCGAGCGTGACCCAAGGTATTTATGACGCCATGTTAGATTTGAAAAAAGACAAAGTGCGGTCTGAAAATGACGAATATATCGTGCAAGGTTCTGAGCAATTACTTAAGTTATGCACCGGAAAATAATTTACAAAACTGTCGGTATTTACCGGCAGTTTTTGTATTTTAAGTCCTAGCTGAAAGGTTTTTGTGGGGGTAGGCACCCCATTGATACCCTCGTAGAAACAAGGAGACAGAATGTTTAATTTACCCGAAAGCAACATTCATTTAGCGGCTCAAGCTGACAATAAGCAACAAGCCATTACGCTGGCAGCCAATGCCCTTGAACAGGCCGGTTATGTGGAAAGCGGTTATTTACAAGGCATGTTAGGGCGCGAACAACAAACATCAACCTTTTTAGGCAATGGCATCGCCATTCCGCACGGCACGTTAGACACCCGTGGTAGGGTAAAAAACACCGGCGTGCAGATTTTCCAATTTCCACAAGGGATTGAATGGGGCGAAGGTAACATCGCTTATGTGGTGATCGGCATTGCGGCACGTTCTGACGAGCATTTGGCATTATTACGCCAGCTAACTCACGTTCTCGGCGATGAAGACACGGCAGCCAAATTAGCCACGCTCACCGATGTGAAAAAATTCCGCGCCATTTTAATGGGCGAAGCGGACAAATTTAATGTGGCTGATGAAAACATCAGCTTGGATGTGGACACCAGCAGTTTGCTCACCTTAATCGCCATTAATGCCGGCAAATTAGAACAACAAAGTGCGATCAATCATCAGTACGTTTCGGAAGTCATTGCCAATCCAGCATTGCCGTTGGCGCAAGGCCTATGGGTGACCGATGCCGCCGTAGGAAACCAGAAGAATGGGTTGGCGTTCAGTCGCGCAAAACAGCCGTTTAATGTGAATAATAAAATGGTGCATGGCGTGGTAACGGTGGCATATGCCAACGAGCAAATTGATGAAACGTTAGCTCGTCTGTTAGATGCCGAAGTACAGCAAATCTTGTTAAACGGTGGCAGCGATCAAATCGTGGCGGCATTAAATGGCAAGCGGATTCCGCAAGTCGCGACACAGACAACATCAACCATTTCTGTCATGCCATCTGTCACGGGAAGTCGTGTTGTCGGCACCTTTACCATTCGTAACGAACATGGCTTACACGCCCGTCCTAGTGCCATTTTAGTGAACGAAGTGAAAAAATTTACTTCTCAAATGACCGTGGAAAACCTCACGCGCGGCAGTGCGCCGGTGAGTGCTAAGAGCTTGATGAAAATTGTCGCTTTGGGCGTAACGCAGGGGCATCGTTTACGTTTTGTGGCAGAGGGCGAGGATGCGCAAGCCGTAGTGGAAGCTATTGGCAAGGTGATTGCGTCAGGACTTGGCGAAGCAATTTCTGCCGTGCCACCAAGTGAACCGGACACCATTGAAGTGATGGACCAAGTTGCACCAACCACTTCTGAGCCAACAACTTCTGCTCCAAGTGGTGAAAGTGCGGTGGAAAATCTGAGTGAATCTGTAGAAGGGGTTTTTGAAGTCAAAAATGAACATGGATTGCATGCGCGCCCGGCGGCGATCCTCGTCAGTGAAGTGAAAAAATATAACGCCAATGTTGCTGTACAAAATCTTGATCGCAATACGCCATTTGTCAGCGCAAAAAGCTTAATGAAAGTGGTGGCGTTAGGTGTAGTGAAAGGTCATCGTTTACGTTTTGTGGCCACCGGCGAGCAAGCACAACAAGCTATTGAGGGTATTGGGGCCGCAATTAACGCAGGATTAGGGGAATAATGATGGCAAAAGTCGCAACTATCACCTTAAACGCCGCATATGACTTGGTTGGGCGTTTAAAACGTATCGAATTGGGCGAAGTCAATACCGTGGAAACCCTTGGACTTTTCCCAGCGGGCAAAGGCATTAACGTGGCGAAAGTATTAAAAGATTTAGGCGTTGATGTCACGGTGGGCGGTTTCCTTGGTGAAGATAACCAAGGGGACTTTGTTACGCTTTTCAACAAACTGGGATTACAAGACAAATTCCAGCGCGTGTCGGGCAGAACCCGTATCAATGTGAAAATTACCGAAACCGACGCGGATGTGACTGATCTCAATTTTTTAGGCTATGAAATCAGTGAAAGTGCGTGGCAACAATTTGTGGTGGATTCTCTCGCGTATTGTAAATCTTTCGACATCGTCGCTGTGTGCGGCAGTTTACCGCGTGGCGTGACGCCGGACTTGTTCGCCGATTGGCTAAAACAACTCCATCAGGCGGACATAAAAGTGGTGTTAGACAGCAGTAATGCAGCGCTAACCGCGGGGTTGAGCGCTCGCCCTTGGTTGGTGAAACCGAATCATCGTGAATTAGAGGCTTGGGTGGGTCATACCTTAAATTCACTGGAAGAAATTGTGTCTGCCGCCAAGAAATTAAAAGCGCAGGGCATTGCTAATGTGATTATTTCCATGGGCGCTCAAGGTTCCGTTTGGTTAAGTGACGAGGCTGTGATCCAAGCACAACCACCGAAATGTGAAAATGTGGTGAGTACTGTGGGTGCAGGCGATTCTATGGTGGCGGGCTTGATTTACGGCTTAATTAACGGTCTTCCACAAAAAGACACCCTTGCCTTTGCCAGTGCGGTGTCTGCTTTTGCCGTGTCGCAAAGTAACGTGGGCATTTCTGACCGCACGTTGCTTGAACCAATTTTAAACAATGTCAACATCACTGTCATTGAGGGATAATCTTATGCATATTTATTTCACCCCATCCGCGAATTTGGGTAACGCCAAAGCCTTTTTATTGCGTGAAATGCTAAGCAAAGCCGCGCAAGCGCAACATCAAATCGTGGACAGTGCCGAGGCCGCGGATCTGATCATCGTTTTGGGGAATGCTTTACCCAATAATGCTCAATTCAATGGCAAAAAAGTATTTTTGGCAAACATTGACGAGCATTTCAACGCCCCTGAGAACTTGTTAGATACCGCCATTCAACAGGCGCAGGATTATGCTCCGCCTGCTGAAAGTGCGGTCGTTTCTAACAGTAAAATGAAAAATATTGTGGCGGTGACCGCTTGCCCGACAGGCGTTGCGCATACGTTCATGTCTGCCGAAGCCATCGAAACCTACGCCAAACAACAAGGCTGGCAGGTGAAAGTGGAAACCCGCGGACAAGTGGGGGCAGGCAATGAAATCACGGCGGAAGAAGTGGCGGCAGCCGATTTGGTGTTTGTGGCGGCGGATATTGACGTGCCGTTGGACAAATTCAAAGGCAAATTAATGTATCGCACCTCCACGGGGCTTGCGCTGAAGAAAACCGCGCAAGAATTCGATAAAGCCTTTAAAGAAGCCAAAATTTACGAAGGCGGCGCAACGTCCGCGGCGAAAGCCGAAGAGCGCGGCGAGAAGAAAGGCGTCTATAAGCACTTGATGACCGGCGTATCACATATGTTGCCGTTGGTGGTGGCGGGCGGTTTGCTTATCGCCATTTCCTTCATGTTCGGTATTGAAGCGTTCAAAGACGAAAACATCGCAGGTGGCTTGCCGAAAGCCTTAATGAATATTGGGGGCGGCGCGGCATTCCACTTAATGATCGCGGTATTCGCCGGTTATGTGGCGTTCTCCATCGCCGACCGTCCGGGGCTTGCCGTGGGGTTAATCGGCGGGATGTTGGCGACGACCGCAGGCGCGGGGATTTTAGGCGGAATTATCGCGGGCTTCCTTGCAGGTTATGTGGTGAAAGGGCTTAATGATGTGATTAAATTACCACCAAGCCTGATGTCCCTTAAACCGATCTTAATTTTGCCGTTATTGGGGTCTTTCATTGTCGGCTTAGCCATGATTTATCTCATTAACCCGCCTGTTGCGAAAATCATGACGGCGTTGAGTGAATGGCTAAAATCCATGGGCGATGTGAATGCTATGGTGCTTGGCGTGATTATCGGCGCCATGATGTGTATCGACATGGGGGGGCCGGTAAACAAAGCGGCTTATACCTTCTCCGTGGGAATGATCGCCTCTCAGGTTTACACCCCAATGGCAGCGGCAATGGCAGCAGGCATGGTGCCGCCAATCGGCATGGCTATCGCCACGTGGTTAGCGCGCAGTAAATTCACCTCCAATCAACGTGATGCGGGTAAAGCCTCTTTCGTGCTTGGCTTCTGTTTTATCTCCGAAGGGGCATTGCCATTCGTGGCGGCAGATCCACTACGCGTGATTATCAGCAGTGTGCTAGGTGGTGCGACTGCGGGGGCGATTTCCATGAGTTTAGGCATTACCTTACAAGCGCCACACGGCGGCTTATTTGTGGTACCATTTGTTTCTGAGCCGTTGATGTATCTTGCGGCTATCGCCATAGGTTCTGTCGTCACCGGTGTGATTTATGCAGTGATTAAACCGAAGGCGGAAGCATAACGTTGAACAAAAGTGCGGTAGATTTTTACCGCATTTTTTATCTTATGAGGAAATCGTATGCCATTGAGTGAATCAGAAAAGCGCAGCCTTTTAGCTGAAAAAGGTATCGGCGCAACGATCTTAACGCGTTTAGAAGAAATGGGATTAGATGATGTCAAAATACTGGCGGTGACCAGCCCTGATTTTATTCTTCAAAGAGGTGCCGAAATCACGGGGTCAACCTGTTGGCGAAATAGCCCACAAGCCAGAAAGGCCATTGAAACAGCAGTGAATTGGGCAAAAAGCAAGGTTTAGCCCTAAGGTAGTAACTTACTCTGATGGCGTGCGTCTCCTGATGCGTGCCAACCAGAGTAATGTATTACTCACGGTCGAGTCTCAAAAACGTTTTCAAAACCCACCGCACTTTTTATCCCTAATCCTGCTAATTCCTGCTATGATTTTCGCCGTTCATCAATATATTATTTCCTGAGGACCAATATGAAAAAATACATTGCTTTAATCGCTCTCTGTTTCGCTTTTACCGCACAAGCCAACGACAGCATGGGGTTTGTGTCCACTGGTGGCGTGGAATACATCAAAAATGACAATATTGCCATGCAAAAAGAGAATCTGTTTATCAGCCTCGATAAAATTAAGGTGGACTACGAATATCAAAATCTCACCGACAAAGACATTACGGAAACTGTGCTATTCCCATTACCTGAGGTTTCTCTTTATGATTACGGAGACTTTGCGGATACAGCAGGGTTAATTAATACCTTTAAAATCTACGCTAATGGTAAGGAAATTAAACCGCAAGTGCATGTGCGGGCGTTTCTTTATAAAACAGAAAAAGAAGGGACAGAGGAACAAAAATTGGTGCCTCATGATGTGACGGCGATTTTCAGAGATTGTGGTTTAACTGAGGAAGAATTGATGGAACCTTGGTTGCGCAAATCTGCATCGGCAGATAATAAAATTTTGAAGTGTAAAGATCCTCGTTTAGCCAAATTTGAATTGGAAAAATATGAAGGTGAACTGTTTTGGGGCGGGCAAATTATTTATAGTTGGCAGCAAACCTTTAAAGCTTCCGACACGACTTACATCAGCCATGAATATGCCCCTTTGGTGGGTGGTGGTGTGTCTATCTCGTCTATATTAGAACTCGGTGAGGAGATACCGTTTACCGAGCAATATTGTATTGGTCCTGAATTTAAACATGCCATTAAAAAATTAATTCCTGAGGGCGGTGGTTCTTATCGTCAGTTGGGCTATATTTTAAAAACCGGGGCCAACTGGGCAAAACCAATCACCGATTTCACCTTAACCATCGAGCGACCAAAAGATCAGCTAGTCTCATTTTGCTGGAAAGGCAAAGGGGAAGTAAAGAAAGTCTTGCAAAACGACAAGGTGGTACAATTCCAAGTACAGGAAAAAGATTTCCTGCCGCAACAGGATTTAGATGTGTTGTATGCACCGTAACACAGTGAATGAGGAGTAAAAAGCTGGGCAAATTCATGTTCATGGGGAAAATTGTTCCGTGGTACTGTCTGCTTGTGGTAAATAAAAGGAGCAATCATGCCTCAACTCAATATAGAAAATGCGCAATTTCGACTGCATGAAAAACGTTTGCTAAATCTACCGCACTTTTGTGTCAAGGCTCGGGATTATTGGGTCGTGGTGGGCAGTAACGGCAGCGGAAAAACGGCGTTTTCATTAGCATTACAAGGGGCATTGCCTCTTGAGGCGGGCGAATATCACAGTGATTTTGAACGCATTGGGTTGTTTTCTTTTGAACGGCAACAACAAATTCTGGAACAAATCTTTAAAGATCGTAACAACGATACGGTGAGTCCAGACGATTTCGGCAAAACCGCACGTCAGACCATTTTGAACAGTAGTGATAAGGAAACCTTGTGTGACTCTTATGCGGCGCTGTTGCATATTACGTCGTTGTTGGATCGTCCGTTTATGTTGCTTTCTACCGGCGAGAGCCGCAAAGTGTTGTTGGCGCAGGCATTGGTTGCCGAACCGCAATTATTAATTTTAGATGAACCTTTTGAAGGGCTGGATCAACAGTCTGTGTTGGATTGGCAACAATTGCTACAACAGCTCAATGAAAAAATGGCGTTGGTGTTGATCGTCAATCGCTTTTCCGACATTCCTTCTGCCGCTGATCATGTGGCGTTGTTAGATCACAACCAGTTAATTTTGCAGGGAGAACGGACGGAGGTTGAGCAACAAAGTCTATTTCAACAGGTACAATATGCGGAACAAAATGTTGATGTGCCGTTGCCGGAAAGTACTGTGTCGCCGATTAAATTACCGCCGAATCAATCCCCTTTTGAACTGAAAAACGTTACCGTTCAATATGGCGAAAATGTCATTTTAAATCGGCTTGATTGGACAGTGGCGCCTGAGCAAAATTGGTGGATTAAAGGGCCGAATGGTGCGGGGAAATCTACGCTATTGTCGCTTATTTGCGGCGATCATCCGCAATCTTATGCTAATCATGTGGTTTTATTCGGTAAACAGCGGGGAAGTGGCGAAACCATTTGGGAGATTAAACGCAACATCGGTTATGTCAGCAGTCAGTTACACATGGATTATCGGGTCAACTGTTCTGCGTTAGAGGTGATTCTTTCGGGCTTTTTTGACAGCATCGGCGTATACCAAAGCGTTCCCGGCGCACTGCGGATCAAGGCGATGCAATGGCTTACGCGCTTGAATATGGAGGCGTTGGCAAATCGTCCGTTTCGTTCCCTTTCTTGGGGGCAACAGCGCCTGTTGTTGATTACCCGCGCGATGGTGAAACACCCGCCCATATTGATTTTAGATGAACCGTTGCAAGGCCTCGACGGCATGAATCGCAAACTGGTAAAGCACTTTATCGAACAACTGGTGAACAATAGTCAAACCCAACTGCTCTTCGTGTCCCACCAAGATCAGGACGCGCCGAATTGCATTACGCATGTGTTTGAATTTATCCCGCAAGGCGATGGATACGTTTATAAACAAAGTGCGGTGTGATTTTTAATTATTTTGACGAAGAACAACTATGGATATCGCATTCATTCTCGGCACGAAAATCGTTGAACTGACCCTTATTGTGTTGATGGGCTATGGGTTGGTGAAAAGCAAATTGCTTAAATCGGAAGACAGTAAGCCGCTGTCTATTATCGGGTTATATATCATCAGCCCCGCCGTGATGATTGAAGCTTTTCAGATTTCGTATACGCCGGAAATTTTAGAGGGATTAATGTTGTCTTTTGGAATGGCGGTGTTTTTACATGGTATGCTGATGATTATCGGTGCAGTGTTAAAGAGAACGCTGAAATTGGATCCTATCGAGCATGCGGCATCGATTTATGCCAATTCAGGCAATTTGATTATTCCCCTGGTGATGGGATTGTTTGGTAAAGAGTGGGTGGTTTACGCCAGTTGTTTTATCATCGTGCAAACGTTTATGTTTTGGACACACTGTCGCCTGATTATTGCTGGAAAGGGCAATTTAACGCTGAAAATGGTGCTAAAAAATATCAACATTTGGTCGATCATGATTGGTTTAGTGATGTTTGCCTTGCAAATTAAACTGCCTGATACCATCAATGGTACGTTGTCTTCCGTCGGGATGTTTATTGGTCCGAATGCCATGTTGATTGCAGGCATGCTGATTGCTTCTATTCCACTGCGGGATCTTTTCTCCTCTAAACGTATTTATTTGGTGACCTTCCTGCGCTTGTTGGTGATCCCATTGTTTTTAATGATCATCGTCAAACTTTGTGGTTTTTCCGGTTGGGTACAAAACGGTGAAACGATCGCTTTGATTAGTTTCCTTGCGACAACAAGCCCGGCGGCTTCGACGGTTACGCAAATGGCGTTAATTTTTGGTAATAATCCGCAAAAAGCCAGTGCCATTTATGGGGTTACCACCCTTCTTTGTATGTTTAGTATGCCCTTCATTATTGCACTGTATCAGTTGTGGTAAAAAGTGCGGTAGATTTTGAGGATGTTTAAAAACACGCTGAAAAACGACCGCACTTGTGTAAATGCGCAATTTTTAATTGTGAAACTGGAAAATTAGCTGTTATAATCCTGCGTTCGAAAAAGGATCCCTATTTTTTAAAGTTACATAATGGATAAATTTTTATGGCATTAGAGATTGAGAAAAAGAAAAATGAATCTGAGGCTTCCGTTGAAAAGTCTAAAGGATTAAACATTTTTTTATGGTTGTTAACCGTTGCAATCATTGCGGCGAGTGCATTTGGTAATATCTATTTCCAAGATCAATATTCCACCCCAATTCGCGTTGTTGCGGTTATCGTGTTGTTGTTGATCTCTTTAGGGGTTGCAGCGACAACCAATCAAGGTAGAAAAGCCCTTGGTTTCTTTCAAGATGCCCGTACTGAATTACGTCGAATCGTTTGGCCAAGCCGTCCGGAAGCAACGCAAACAACTTTTATCGTTGTTGGCGTGACCGTATTTGTGTCTTTAATCCTTTGGGGCTTGGATTCAATCATCGTTAGCATCATTACCTTCTTAACCGACTGGAGATTCTAAAATGACCGAAACCGCAAATAAAAAACGTTGGTATGTGTTGCAAGCGTTCTCCGGTTTTGAAGCGCGCGTAGCGACCACATTGCGTGAATACATCAAACTTCACAATATGGAAGAACAGTTCGGTGAAGTGTTAGTGCCGACAGAAGAAGTTGTCGAAAATGTGGCAGGTAAACGTCGCAAAAGTGAACGTAAATATTTCCCGGGTTATGTATTAGTACAAATGGAAATGAACGATGACACTTGGCACTTGGTGCGTAGCGTACCACGCGTGATGGGTTTCATTGGTGGCACACCGGACAAACCGGCGCCAATTAGCAATCGTGAAGCGGATATTATTCTGAATCGCTTAGAGCAAAATAGCGATAAACCAAAACCAAGAACGACTTTCCAACCGGGCGAGGAAGTCCGCGTCACCGAAGGACCATTTATGGATTTCAACGGTACAGTCGAAGAAATCGACTACGAAAAAGGCCGCTTGAAAGTCTCTGTATCTATCTTTGGTCGTGCGACACCGGTTGAGCTTGAATTTGGTCAAGTGGAAAAGAATAGCTAGTTAAAAATGTTCAAAATTTTGACCGCACTTTAAATCAACTAGGATAAAGTGCGGTCACTTTCTCAAGTATTTTACTTGAAAAACCGGTTGCATTTGATTAGAATGCAGCCCTTTTTAACAACAGGGGAGCTAGCAATAGCGTTATCACCCATTTAGAGGAAACTAAAATGGCAAAAAAAGTCCAAGCCTACGTTAAGTTGCAAGTTGCAGCGGGTATGGCAAACCCATCACCACCAGTTGGTCCGGCATTAGGTCAACAAGGTGTGAACATCATGGAATTCTGTAAAGCATTCAACGCTCGTACTGAGAGCTTAGAAAAAGGTTTACCAATTCCAGTTGTTATCACTGTATATGCAGACCGTTCATTCACTTTCATTACTAAAACTCCACCAGCAGCAGTATTATTGAAAAAAGCTGCAGGTATCAAATCTGGTTCTGGTAAACCGAACAAAGATAAAGTGGGTAAAGTAACTTTAGATCAAGTTCGTCAAATCGCTGAAACTAAAGCAGCAGATATGACTGGCGCGACTATCGAAACTAAAATGAAATCAATTGCTGGTACTGCTCGCTCAATGGGCTTAGTGGTGGAGGAATAATACGATGGCTAAATTGACTAAAAAAATGAAAGCAATCAAAGCTGGCGTAGATTCTACTAAAGCATACGAAATCAACGAAGCAATCGCGTTATTAAAACAATTCGCAACTGCTAAATTCGTTGAAAGTGTTGACGTTGCAGTAAACTTAGGTATCGATCCTCGTAAATCTGACCAAAACGTTCGTGGTGCAACTGTATTACCACACGGTACTGGTCGTGAAGTACGCGTAGCTGTGTTCACCCAAGGTGCTAACGCAGATGCAGCTAAAGAAGCTGGCGCTGATTTAGTAGGTATGGAAGATTTAGCAGAGCAAATCAAAAAAGGCGAAATGAACTTTGACGTTGTTATCGCTTCTCCTGATGCAATGCGTGTTGTTGGTCAATTAGGTCAAGTATTAGGCCCACGTGGTTTAATGCCAAACCCGAAAGTGGGTACCGTGACACCAAACGTTGCTGATGCTGTTAAAAATGCGAAATCCGGTCAGGTTCGTTACCGTAATGATAAAAACGGTATCATTCACACCACTATCGGTAAAGCAAACTTCTCTGAAGCGCAATTAAAAGAAAACCTTCAAGCGTTGTTAGCCGCTTTAACTAAAGCAAAACCTGCAACTTCTAAAGGTATCTTCATTAAGAAAGTCAGTCTTTCTACGACAATGGGTGCCGGTGTAGCTATCGACCAAGCTTCACTGTAATTCATCAAAGTACAATGAAATATGACCGCACTTTTGTGAGTGCGGTTATTTTTTCCGGTGTTTATCATTGTTGAGTGGTGATTTTTTGTCATCGAGCATTTACAAACGATATTTCGACCGTTATAATCCTTAGCCTTTTTAGACCGTAGTTTATTTGCGGTTTAGTATTTCTGGTTGGTGCTTGACCTCATTCAAGCCCCGTCCAAGACCGTAGGGGAGCAATCTTAATTATCCTACGTAGATGGTGAACAGAATAAGAATTTTCTTGCTTCTGTGCACCGAATTCGTCCTAATAGTCGTTTTATTAGGTATTTAAATTCCGAGCAATCGGAGTGTATTCAGGAGCTAACAGCCAATGGCATTAAATCTTCAAGACAAACAAGCAATTGTTGCCGAAGTAAATGAAGCAGCCAAAGGTGCCCTTTCTGCTGTGATCGCGGATTCCCGTGGTGTAACAGTAGACAAAATGACCGAATTGCGTAAATCTGCACGCGAAGCCGGTGTTTCTATGCGCGTTGTTCGTAATACTTTATTACGTCGTGCGGTAGAAGGCACTGAATTCGAATGTTTGAAAGACACATTTACCGGTCCAACACTTATCGCATTCTCTACTGAACATCCAGGTGCTGCAGCACGTTTGTTCAAAGAATTTGCGAAAGCAAACGATAAGTTTGAACTTAAAGGTGCAGCCTTTGAAGGTAAGATCCAAGATGTTGAATTCTTAGCAACATTACCGACTTACGAAGAAGCAATTGCACGTTTAATGGGCACAATGAAAGAAGCTGCGGCAGGCAAACTTGTTCGCACTTTTGCGGCATTACGCGACAAATTACAAGAAGCAGCTTAATCATTAAGCGTTTCTTACTTCATTTAACTTTATTAATTTTAGGAATTGATTGTTATGTCATTAACTAACGAACAAATCATTGAAGCGATTGCTTCTAAATCTGTAACTGAAATCGTTGAATTAATCACAGCGATGGAAGAAAAATTCGGTGTTTCAGCAGCGGCAGCAGTAGCAGCAGCGCCAGCAGGTGGTGCAGCAGCGGCAGCAGAAGAAAAAACTGAATTCGATGTAGTGCTTGCTGAAGCGGGTGCTAACAAAGTAGCTGTAATCAAAGCAGTACGTGGTGCAACCGGTTTAGGCTTGAAAGAAGCTAAAGACTTAGTTGAATCTGCACCTGCTGTATTGAAAGAAGGTATCGCTAAAGCAGAAGCAGAAGCACTTAAGAAAGAATTAGAAGAAGCTGGCGCGAAAGTAGAAATCAAATAATTTTGATTTTATTTTGTCCTGTTTCTCAGGCTAAATGGCTGGTGGGTGACCATCAGCCATTTTGTGCTATCAAAAACAGAAGTAAATTTGCCGTTTAATTACTTTTGTTTCCTCAGATTAAATTCAGCATTTTAATTTGAGTCACCCACTCAAGAAGTAAGGTTCATAGTGCGGTCATCTAAAACGGTATCTAATATGTTATCACCAATTTTTGCCCAAATTATTGTGTGTTGATTATGGGTCACTGAACAGCAAACAGAGGAACCCTATGGTTTACTCCTATACCGAGAAAAAACGAATTCGTAAAGACTTCGGCAAACGTCCGCAAGTTTTAAATATTCCTTATTTATTAACAATCCAGCTTGATTCTTTTGAGAAATTTATTCAACGAGATCCGGATGGTCAGCAAGGCTTAGAGGCCGCTTTCCGTTCAGTATTCCCTATTGTCAGTACCAATGGAAATACCGAATTACAATATGTTAGCTATCAATTAGGCGAGCCGGTATTTGATGTGCGTGAATGTCAAATCCGTGGCACCACCTATGCAGCACCATTACGCGTGAAATTACGCTTAGTAAGTTATGACAAAGACGCTGCACCGGGTACAATCAAAGATATTAAAGAACAAGAAGTTTACATGGGGGAAATCCCCTTAATGACCGATAACGGTACTTTTGTGATTAACGGTACTGAACGTGTTATCGTGTCTCAATTACACCGTAGTCCGGGTGTATTCTTTGATAGTGACAAAGGTAAAACGCACTCTTCAGGTAAAGTGCTATATAACGCACGTATTATTCCTTACCGTGGTTCATGGTTGGATTTTGAATTTGATCCGAAAGATAACTTATATGCGCGTATTGACCGTCGTCGTAAATTACCGGCAACCATTATCTTGCGTGCGCTAGGTTACACCACTGAACAAATCCTAGATCTTTTCTTTGATAAAGTTGTCTTCGAAATTAAAGATAATAAATTGCTGATGAATTTAATGCCTGAACGTTTACGTGGTGAAACGGCAGCATTTGATATTGAAGCTAATGGCAAAGTGTATGTTGAACGTGGTCGTCGCATCACTGCTCGTCATATTAAAGCCTTAGAAAAAGACAAAGTTAGTCAAGTTGAAGTACCGACTGAATATATTGTTGGCAAAGTTGCAGCAAAAGATTATGTGGATCTTGAAACCGGTGAATTGGTTTGCCCTGCCAATATGGAGCTTTCCCTTGAGTTATTGGCTAAATTGGCACAAGCCGGTTATACACAAATTGAGACTTTGTTTACGAATGATCTTGATTATGGTCCGTATATTTCTGAAACCCTACGTGTTGACCCTTCTTATGACCGTTTGAGTGCGCTAGTCGAAATCTATCGCATGATGCGTCCTGGCGAGCCACCGACAAAAGAAGCGGCTGAAGCGTTATTTGATAATTTATTCTTCTCTTCTGACCGTTATGATTTATCTGCGGTAGGTCGTATGAAATTCAACCGCTCTTTAGGCATTGAAGAAACTACCAGCAGTGGCACATTAAGTAACGAAGATATCGTTAATGTCATGAAGAAACTGATCGAAATTCGTAACGGTCGTGGTGAAGTGGATGATATCGACCACTTGGGTAACCGTCGTATTCGTTCAGTGGGTGAAATGGCAGAGAACCAATTCCGTATTGGTTTAGTGCGTGTTGAACGTGCGGTGAAAGAGCGCTTGTCTTTAGGTGACCTGGAAGCGGTTACACCACAAGATTTAATTAATGCGAAACCGATTTCTGCTGCGGTAAAAGAATTCTTTGGTTCATCTCAATTATCCCAATTTATGGACCAAAACAACCCGTTATCAGAAGTCACACACAAACGTCGTATTTCTGCATTGGGTCCGGGCGGTTTAACTCGTGAACGTGCCGGCTTTGAGGTGCGTGACGTACATGCGACTCACTATGGTCGCGTGTGTCCGATTGAAACCCCTGAAGGTCCGAACATCGGTTTGATTAACTCGCTTTCTGTTTATGCACGTACCAACGACTACGGTTTCTTAGAAACCCCATATCGTAAAGTCGTCAATGGCCAAGTGACTGAAGAAATCGAATACCTTTCTGCGATTGAAGAAGGTAAATACGTTATTGCACAGGCGAACTCAAACCTTGATGAGGACTTCCGTTTTACCGATGCGTTTGTTACCTGTCGTGGTGAACATGGTGAATCTGGTTTGTATAAACCGGAAGAAATTCACTATATGGACGTTTCTACCCAACAAGTGGTTTCTGTCGCAGCGGCATTAATTCCATTCTTAGAGCATGACGATGCGAACCGTGCCTTGATGGGTGCGAACATGCAACGTCAAGCAGTACCAACATTACGCGCAGACAAACCATTAGTCGGTACCGGTATTGAGAAAGCGGTAGCGCTTGACTCCGGTGTTGCGGTTGTCGCAAAACGCGGTGGTACGATTCAATACGTGGACGCTTCCCGTATTGTGGTGAAAGTCAATGAAGACGAAACCGTCGCAGGCGAAGCCGGTATTGATATTTATAATTTAATCAAATATACCCGTTCTAACCAAAATACGTGTATTAACCAAATTCCTTGTGTGGAATTAGGTGAGCCGGTTGAGCGTGGTGAAATTTTGGCGGATGGCCCTTCTACCGATTTAGGTGAGTTGGCACTCGGTCAAAATATTCGCGTGGCGTTCATGCCATGGAACGGTTATAACTTCGAAGACTCTATGTTAGTTTCCGAACGTGTAGTACAACAAGATCGTTTTACCACCATTCACATTCAAGAGCTTTCTTGTGTGGCACGTGATACCAAATTAGGTGCAGAAGAAATTACTGCAGATATTCCTAACGTCGGTGAAGCTGCATTAAGCAAATTGGACGAATCTGGTATCGTGTATATCGGTGCAGAAGTGAAGGGCGGCGATATTCTGGTCGGTAAAGTGACACCAAAAGGTGAAACCCAATTAACCCCAGAAGAAAAACTACTACGCGCGATCTTCGGTGAAAAAGCGTCTGATGTGAAAGACTCTTCTTTACGCGTACCAAACAGCGTTTCCGGTACCGTTATTGACGTACAAGTGTTTACCCGTGATGGCGTAGAAAAAGACAAACGTGCGTTAGAAATCGAAGAAATGCAATTAAAACAAGCGAAAAAAGACTTGAGCGAAGAGTTTGAGATCTTGGAAGCCGGCTTGTTTATGCGTATCCGCAACCTATTGTTGTCCGGTGGTTTCGATGCGAAATCCTTAGATAAATTAGACCGCACTAAATGGTTGGAACAAACCTTAGATAACGAGGAAAAACAACACCAATTAGAGCAGTTAGCGGAACAACACGAAGAATTACGCAAAGAATTTGAACGTAAATTGGAAGTTCAACGCAACAAGATTATCCAAGGCGACGATTTAGCACCGGGCGTGTTGAAAGTCGTTAAAGTGTACTTGGCGGTGAAACGTCAAATTCAACCGGGTGATAAAATGGCGGGTCGGCACGGTAACAAAGGGGTTATCTCAAAAATTAACCCTGTGGAAGACATGCCATACGATGAAAACGGTCAACCTGTTGAAATCGTATTGAACCCGCTGGGCGTTCCGTCCCGTATGAATATCGGTCAGATCTTAGAAACTCACTTAGGTTTGGCAGCAAAAGGTATCGGCGATCAAATTAACGCGATGATTAAACAACAACAATCTATCGCGAAATTGCGTGAATACATGCAAAAAGCCTATGACCTTGGCGGTGGTTCACAAAAAGTGGATCTCAGCACCTTTACTGACGAAGAAGTGATGCGTTTAGCACAAAACTTGCGTAAAGGCTTGCCAATTGCGACACCGGTATTCGACGGTGCCCATGAAAAAGAAATTAAAGGCTTATTAGAGCTTGGTGGTTTACCGACTTCCGGTCAAATTACCCTTTATGATGGTCGTACAGGTGAGAAATTCGAGCGTCCGGTAACTGTTGGTTACATGTATATGCTCAAATTGAACCACTTGGTTGATGACAAAATGCATGCGCGTTCAACCGGTTCTTATAGTCTTGTTACTCAACAACCGTTGGGTGGTAAGGCGCAATTCGGTGGTCAACGTTTCGGTGAGATGGAGGTGTGGGCACTTGAAGCTTATGGTGCGGCTTATACCTTACAAGAAATGTTAACCGTGAAATCCGATGATGTGAACGGTCGTACGAAGATGTATAAAAACATCGTCAGCGGCAACCAACAAATGGATCCGGGCACACCGGAATCTTTCAACGTAATCATGAAAGAAATCCGTTCACTTGGTATCAACATCGACTTGGACGAAGAATAAGTCAGGGTATTGACCCCTATTGAGCCCAAGTGCGGTCGATTTTAAAAACGTTTTGAAAAACGACCGCACTTGAATAAGTTTAACTCCGACAGGAGCAAATCTGTGAAAGACTTAGTTAAGTTTTTAAAAGCACAATCAAAAACCGCTGAAGATTTTGATGTGATTAAAATCGGTTTAGCCTCACCTGACATGATCCGTTCTTGGTCATATGGTGAAGTTAAAAAACCTGAAACAATCAACTATCGTACCTTTAAACCGGAACGTGACGGTCTTTTCTGTGCCCGTATTTTCGGACCGGTAAAAGATTACGAATGTTTGTGCGGCAAGTACAAACGTTTAAAACACCGTGGTGTGATTTGTGAAAAATGTGGCGTTGAAGTCACCCAAACTAAAGTTCGTCGTGAACGTATGGGGCATATCGAATTGGCCTCACCGGTAGCGCACATTTGGTTCTTAAAATCCCTGCCGTCCCGTATCGGTTTATTGTTAGACATGCCGTTGCGTGATATTGAACGCGTGCTTTATTTTGAATCTTACATTGTGATCGAACCGGGTATGACCGATCTTGAGCGAGGTCAGTTGTTAACCGAAGAACAATATCTTGATGCCGAAGACCGTTGGCAAGATGAATTCGAAGCCAAAATGGGAGCGGAAGCCATTCAAGCCTTATTGCGCGGTATCGATTTGGAAGCAGAATGTGAAAATTTACGCGAAGAATTACAAGAAACTAATTCCGAAACCAAACGTAAGAAAATCACTAAACGCTTAAAATTATTAGAAGCTTTCTTACAATCCGGCAATAAACCGGAATGGATGGTGATGACCGTATTACCGGTGCTTCCACCGGATTTACGTCCGTTAGTGCCGTTAGATGGCGGTCGTTTTGCGACTTCTGACTTGAACGATTTATACCGTCGCGTCATCAACCGTAACAACCGTTTAAAACGTCTATTAGATTTAATCGCACCGGATATTATCGTTCGTAACGAAAAACGGATGTTACAAGAATCTGTTGATGCGTTGTTAGATAACGGTCGTCGCGGTCGTGCTATCACCGGTTCTAACCGTCGTCCATTAAAATCATTGGCGGATATGATCAAAGGTAAACAAGGTCGTTTCCGTCAAAACTTATTAGGTAAACGTGTTGACTATTCAGGCCGTTCTGTAATCACTGTAGGTCCATACTTGCACTTACACCAATGTGGTTTACCGAAGAAAATGGCATTGGAATTATTCCGTCCGTTTATCTATGCAAAATTAGAAAGCCGTGGTTATGCAACCACAATTAAAGCCGCGAAGAAAATGGTGGAGCGTGAAGACGCGATTGTTTGGGATATCTTGGCTGAAGTTATCCGCGAACACCCAATTTTGTTAAACCGTGCGCCAACATTGCACCGTTTGGGTATTCAAGCCTTTGAACCGATCTTAATCGAAGGTAAAGCAATTCAGTTACATCCACTTGTTTGTGCGGCGTTCAACGCGGACTTCGATGGTGACCAAATGGCGGTACACGTACCGTTAACGTTAGAAGCGCAATTAGAGGCGCGTGCGTTAATGATGTCCACCAACAACATTCTTTCTCCGGCAAACGGTGATCCGATTATCGTTCCATCACAAGACGTGGTGTT